>JASHRE010000654.1 GCA_030037515.1 Candidatus Sulfotelmatobacter sp. | reverse complement strand
ACTGCTATGCGGCGGCGCAGCGCTGCTGGTGTTTCTCTCGGTCTTTTGCAACGCACAGCAATCCCAGCCCGGGGCGGACGCTGCTTATCAAGGCGAAACGGTTGCCTCGGTGGATCTGGTTGCCAACCCCCATCTGGATCTCACCCCCCTGTGGACTTTGATCCAGCAGAAGGCCGGACAGCCCTACTCGCACGAACAAGTCCAGGCCACGATCTCCGCCCTCGAAGGCACGCACCAGTTCACCGCGGTCCGAATTAACATTACCCCGGAGCCAACGGGATTGCGTCTCACATTCGTTCTGGAACCGACTTACTCGATCGGCATCATCCAATTTCCTCCGGCTGACCGGTATTTTACTTACATCCGGTTGCTCCAGGTGGTGAGCTTCGCCAGTGATTATTCCTACGAACATCCCTACGACAAATCGCGATTGCCGGCAGCGAAAGCGGCGCTCGAAACGTTTCTCAAAGAGAGTGGCTACTTCCGCGCGCAGGTGCGTGCAGAAACGGAGTTCGATGATCCGGATCGTCTGGTCAATCTCGTTTTCCACGCGGACATGGGACCACGCGCCCGCATTGGCGGATTGACTATCTCCGGCGCAACAGCGCAGCAGGCGGACCGTCTGAGGCGATCAGTGCAGTCATGGCGTGCCCGCTTCATGGGCGGACTGATGAAGCCCGGGAAGACCTATTCCGAGGAGCGCATCAAAGATGCCACCAGCCTCATCAAGCGTTCTCTTTCGAATCAAAGCTATCTGGCCAGCAAAGTAACGTTGGAGCCACCCGTGTATCATCCGGAAACGAATCGAGCCGATGTTTCGTTCCAGGTCGATCCTGGCCCGCAGGTCATCGTCCGTATCATGGGCGCCCGTCTTACTTTCATTCCATTTCTGTCGGGCAGACAGGCCCGAAAGCTAATTCCCATTTACTCCGAAGGCGCGGTCGATCAGAACCTTGTGGATGAAGGTCAGCAAAATCTGCTCGACTACTTTCAGAAAAGGGGTTACTTCGATGTGAAAGTGGATCGCCGGTTTGAGCCTGAATCCGGGAAGGTTTTGATTGAGTACACCATCGACAGGGGCAGCAGAGGCAGGGTCGCCGAGATTGGGTTCGAGGGCAATCGCGCCCTTGCCGCAGGCCGGCTTCTGACCAAAATTCCCATCAAAAAGGCCCATTTCTTTTCGCGTGGCACCTTCAGCACTCAGCTGCTGAAAACCAGTGTCAACACCATACGGGCGCTCTATCAGGATGTCGGCTATGAAGACGTGAAAGTCACGGCCAAGACCGCAGAGCGCACTCGCAAACTCGACGTCAGTTTTAAGGTGGAAGAGGGGCCTCAGACGACGGTTGCGAGCGTGGATGTCGTCGGAAACAAGAGTATTTCGTATCAGGAACTCTCAAAAGGGCCGGGATTTCAAATGCGCGCCGGCAGTCCGTTTTCCCCGGGCAAGCTGAACAGCGACCGGAACCAGATCGTCGCCACCTATCTCGATAACGGCTTCCCGAACGTCGAGGTGAGGACGGAGCTGCGCAGGCTGCCCGATGACCCTCATCGGCTCGACGTGATCTACACGATCAACGAAAATCAGATGGCCCGTATCCGGAAAGTCCTTTATGCAGGCCAAAAGCAAACGCGCATGCGGCTCCTAGAGCACACCTCCGGCCTGCGCAGCGAGACGCCGCTGAATCAGGGGTTGTTGCTGCGGTCTGAAACCCGTCTTTATGACTTGGGCATCTTCGACTGGGCCAGCGTCGAACCCAAGGAAGCCATAACCGACCAGAAACAGGAGGACGCGCTGGTCCGGGTACACGAAGCGAAACGCACGGAAATCAATTACGGTTTCGGTTTTGAAGTCGAGGCCCGCGGAGCAACTACTCCGAGCGGGACCGTCGCGGTGCCCGGATTGCCTCCCATCAGTGTGGGCAACCATCAGGTTGCGCCGAGTCAAGCTACCTACGCCAGCCCGCGCGGCTCGATCGAACTTGTGCGGCGTAATATGCGCGGGCTGGGCGAGACGGCGAGCTTTTCGGCGCTCGCTTCAAGGCTCGATTATCGGGCGCTCGCCAGCTACACCGTCCCGCACCTGATAGGAATGAACTGGAGCGGCCTGGCGAGTCTTTCCTATGAACGCACAACCGAAAATCCCCTGTTTGCAGCGACCCTTGCCACTGGTTCGGTGCAGGTGGAAAACATCCTGAAACGCAAAACCAACACCAGCGTACAGCTTCGCTATGAGTTCAACCACACCAGCCTCTCTGAACTGTTGGTGCCCGAGCTGGTGCTTCCGCAGGACCGGAATGTAAAACTGTCAACTGTGTCGGGAGCGTTCATTCGCGACACGCGCGATCATCCTCTGGACGCGCACCGGGGTTCTTTCGAAACAGTGAATCTCGGCTTGACGCCAACGGCGTTTGGATCGAGCGCCAACTTCGCTCGTCTTTTTGCGCAATACGCCACTTACCGGTCCTTCCACGGCGTTGTGTGGGCCAACAGCGTACGCCTCGGCCTGGCCAAAGCGTTTTCCAACAGCTTTGTTCCCACCAGCCAGTTATTTTTTGCGGGCGGCGGAACAACCTTGCGCGGCTTCCCCATCGACCAAGCCGGCCCGCAGCGAATCGTGCCGTTCTGCAATGTTCTGACCGGAGACACCGGGTGCGTCAACATCAGCGTCCCGGTGGGCGGGCGGCAGCTTTTCATCTTCAACTCCGAGACCCGTTTCCCCTTGAAAATGATCATGCCAGCTCTGGGCGGGGTTCTGTTTTATGATGGCGGAAACGTATACAGCGCCATCAATTTCCATCAGTTCACGGGGGATTACAGCAACACAATCGGGATCGGACTTCGCTATTCGACGCCCATCGGGCCCATTCGTTTTGATATCGGCCGCAACCTCAACCCGCTGCCGGGCATCAGCCGGACGCAATACTTCATCACACTAGGCCAGGCATTTTGAGAGCGCTCATGGATTGGAAAAAGATACTCCGCTGGACGGCGATGGTTGCGGGCCTGATGATCGCCACGGTCGTGATCGGCGCGTTCTTGGTGTTGCGCTCGCCATGGTTCCACCGCACCGTACTTGCGGAGATCGTGCAAAGGGCGCAGGCGGAAACGGGAGGAAAAGTAAGTATCGAGGGGTGGGACTTTCGTCTTCAACCTCTCGCTATCGAACTCCATGGCGTCGTTTTGCATGGCGCGGAAGCTCCCCCCGCCAAGCCCCTGCTGCAAGTCGAAAAACTCACGGTCGCGGTGAAGCTTAAAGCGTTGCTCGATCGCAAGTTCCAGCTTTCGGAACTGCTCATTGAGCATCCCGTTGCCCACATAACCGTCGGCCGTGATGGCAACAGCAATTTCCCTAAGTCTCCGACGACAGAAAAAAGCAACCCGACGACGTGGACTCTGGTCGTCGAACGCATTCGGCTGACTGGCGGAGAGATTTTCTATAACAACAAGAAATCGCAGCTGGACGCCGACCTCTACAACCTGAAAACAGAAATCGGATTCGATCCGGCGCTGACCGAGTACAGCGGCTCGGTTTCTTATCAGAACGGGATGCTGAACTTCGCCCGGCATTCCTCCCTGCCACATGCCTTACAGGCTCATTTCAGAATTACTCCGGCGGGGGTTTCCTTCGATTCCCTTCTTCTCAGGGTCGGTTCCTCCCAGATTGCGGCGGATGGAAAACTCGTGAACTTTGAGGCTCCCAACGTCTCCGCGAGGTACGAGATTCTGATTCATACCCAGGATTTTTCCTTCCTGGCCCGGGGCGGCTCGCCAGCGGGTTATTTGCGCATCGCGGGCGAGATGCAATATCAGGACGTCTCCGGTCAACCGTTCCTTCGAACCCTTTCCGCCCAAGGCAGCGTGAGCAGCGGCAAACTGCAGGCGAGTTCTGCTCAGACCCGCGTGGGGGTGGAAAATCTTGCGGGACATTACCAACTGGCCCATGGCGAACTGAATCTTGACGACCTGAACGCGGATGTGATCGACGGCCGGCTCCACTCCGAGCTGGTCGTTCACGATCTCGAGAATCTATCGCGCGGGGAATTTCGCGTGACGCTCCAGCGCGCCTCGATCGAGGCGGCCAAACTTGCCATCAGGCGTGCGGACCTGCGTCGCATTCCAGCCACCGGCACCGTGAATGCGAACATTCGGGGAGCCTGGACGAATGGTCTCAGAAGCATCCACGTTGCGGGCGACGCGCAGGTGAAAGCAGCGGTCTGGAGAAGCGCTGCCCAGCAGCAACTGGCAACTCCAGTCGATGCAATCCTGCACTTGGGCTACGATGCGCCGGATAACCGAATCACGCTGCGCCAAACCAGCGTCCAGATCCCGGCCGCGTCGGCCGTCGTCAGCGGCCAGATCAGCGAGCATTCCAGGCTCGAGGTCCATGCCGTTTCCGGCGACTTGCATCGACTCGCAGAGCTCGCCGCGTCGCTAGCCTCCAGTTCCGACCAATCCAACCCGCCCATCGATCTAAATGGCAAAGCCACAATGGATGCCGTGGTCGAGGGTTCGCTGAAGCGTCCGAGCGTCTCCGGCCACGTCGCGGCCCAGGATCTTGAAATCGAGGGGAGCCAGTGGAAAACGGCGCAGATCACGCTCGCCGCGAGCCCCTCTCAGCTGAAAATCACCCAGGCGTCGCTGGTGAGTTCCCATCAGGGCGAGCTGAACTTGAGCGCCGAGGTGACGTTAAAGGACTGGTCTTACTCACCGGCCAGCCTCATCCAAGCCAACCTGGGCGCCCGTGAGGTTTCTCTGAGCGAGCTCGAACATCTTGGCATGAGGAACTATCCCGTGGCCGGCAAGTTGTCGGCGAACATTTCGCTGCATGGTTCTCAGACTCACCCCTCCGGCCACGGCTCAATGCAAATCGTGAACGCGCATGCATACGGTCAAGCGATTGACGACGTCTCGCTTCATTTCCAGACCGCGAATGATTCCATCGAGTCGCAAATAAAAATCACGGTGCCCGCCGGTTCGGCATCTGGAACGCTCGCCTTCACTCCCAAAACGAAAGCTTACAGCCTGGATCTTGAGGCTCCGCAGATTGTCATTCAGAAATTTCGAGCCAACGCGGCTCTGAACCTTCCCGTCGCTGGCACGCTTATGTTCTCGGCTCGCGGCTCTGGAACGCTGGACAATCCGCAACTGACAATTACAGCGCAAATTCCCACTCTCGAGATGCGCAATACGGCGCTCAACGACGTGAATGGTGTGGTGAACATCGCCGACCGCCGCGCCGATCTTTCTTTGAACTCAAACATAACTCAGACTTTGAACTCGAAAGCAGCCCAGGCCTACGTCAAGGCGCATGCCGACGTCGATCTGACTGGCGATTACAGGGCCGAGGCGTCGATCAATACAAGTCGAATCCCGCTCGGTCCGTTTCTTGCTGTCTACGCTCCCGGTGTGCCGGAAGGATTCAACGGCGAAGCCGAACTGCACGCCTCGCTCGCCGGTCCGTTGAAGGACAAATCGAAAATTGTCGCGCACCTGACCATTCCAACGCTGGCAGCCACCTATCAAGGCCTGCAGTTTTCGAGCGCCGGTCCAATCCACGCGGATTATGCCGATTCCCTTCTGGTTTTGCAGCCCGCCGAGATTCGTGGAACCCAGACGTCGATCCGTCTCGAAGGCCGCGTTCCCGTGGCAAACAACGAACCGATTCGTGTCGATGCGCGGGGCAACGTCAACCTGCAGATGCTGGCGATGTTGAACTCGGACTTGCAAGTCGGCGGGATGGCCGATTTCGACGTGCAAGCCACGGGAAGCCTGCCTCACCCCAATGTTCACGGCCGGATTCAGATTCAAGAGGGATCGTTTGCCACCAGCACCGCACCGGTTGGACTTACAAAGGTCAAGGGAACGCTTGATCTCATCAACGAAAAAATCCAGATCGCAAATCTCACCGGTGAGATTGGAGGAGGAAAAGTTTCGGCGGGCGGATCGATCGCTTTCCGGCCCAACCTGCAATTCAACGTTGGCTTGCAGAGCAGCAATGTCCGCGTACTGTATCC
>JASHRE010000653.1 GCA_030037515.1 Candidatus Sulfotelmatobacter sp. | reverse complement strand
CAGCACGAAAGAAGCGTGCCCGGCATCTCAGAAATTCTGGCATGTATCAGCGAACTCAGGATCGGCGAGACAACCCTGCACGGGAGCGGAATTTGCTTCTGCAAATGCTCGCTGCTAGTCGGTAGCAACAATCTTTGCATCCTGGTTCGCGATCAGAGTCCGGCCGCGTGGCAGCAGACATCCATCGGTCTAACCGGGAGCGAGAAGCGAGCGACCTCATTTGTCAGTTATGGCTTCACTCCGGCATAAAGCGGAATTGCACGTCGTGCCGCATCCTATTGCTATAAAGCGCGCCGTTGTGCAGTTCTCGGGACGCTAACTGGTCCATCCGGAGACGGCAACGAAATCTTCATTGATGTTCAGCATTTCTAGCTTAGCTTAGCTAAAGCCGCCATGGCTGGCCGTTTGGCGGCAACTCGGAAGTTGAGCCGCAGAACCACACGGGCCAAACTCGGCTTGGGGGAAGTCAAACGGGACGAGCAGTTGGAAACACTGTCCGCGGCGTCTTAGCTCCAGTCTTGGGCAAGCACGCTAATGCGAATCGGAGCTTTCTAACCTAAGAGACCGACACCCAATTTCTTTGCGGTTTTCCGCAAGTCGTCGTCAAGCGTTGCCAACGGCAAGCTTCGGCGAATGGCCAAATCGAGGTAGATCGCGTCGTAGCTGGTTAGTCGATGTGTTCGGCACAATGCAAGAAGATGCGTAAAGGCCCGATCAACTGCTTCGCCGTCTCGCTCGATTCCGAGCTTGCTCAGGTCGGCGATGAAAGCGTCAGACTGCGTCGGAGTGATACGGCCCTGGCGCTCCGCCATCGCGAGGACATTCGTAATTTCGATGAACCACCAGGTTGGCACAAGGGCCGTTTCGGTTGCCAGCCGATTCAGCAAGGCCGCGGTCTTCGTCGTCGCTTCGTCGTGGAACAGCCAAGCCAAGGCGATCGAACAATCAACGACAAACGCCGCGCTCATCGGCGGCCCTCATTAATAAGGTCCTTGACCTTCAATCCGCCCAAGGATAGACCAATGGCGAGCTGCTGAATCCGCCCAATGGCCGCGATGCGCTGTTCTGCGCTCACTTCCTTTCTGACGGGTACAAGCTTGGCCACAGGCGCGCCATGTTTGGTGATGGTGATCTCCTCGCCCGCTTCAACCTTTTCTAGCAGTTTGGACAAATGGGTCTTGGCTTCGTAAGCCCCGACAGTGTTGCCCTGCAGGTTGGCCACAGGTCGATCCAACGTCAGAGGTCAACCGAAATACCGGGCTTCCGTCCGAGACCGTTCCAACCGCGTGAGACGAGCGTCACAACGGGATTTGGTGTTCTGTAAGTGAAAATAAGGATTTGCGGCAGCCGGACCTATAAAATCAGTCGCTGCAGAGTGTCGATGATGTCAACTTTGGCAGTGATGGCAGGTTTTGCGTCACACCGGCCTCACAACTGCGGTTGTGGTTTGATCGAGACGGAGGGGGTTGCTAACCTCTCGATAGCCCGTGACTCGGGAATGTCACGAATCCGAGTAGAGTTGCGCGCGGTCTCGCTCATTCGTACCTCAGCGCGACCATGGGATCGACGCCCATGGCCCGGCGCGCCGGAATGTAGCATGCCGCGCCCGCGACCAGCGTAAGCAGAATGGCCACGCCGACGATTGTCGCAGGGTCATTCGCCTGAATGTTGTAGAGCATCGATCTCAGGTAACGCGTCACTCCCAGCGACACCGCGATGCCCATCATCGCGCCGCCAATCGCCAGCACGATTCCCTGGCCCACAACCAGCCTTAACACGCCGCGCCGCTGCGCGCCTAAGGCCATGCGAATGCCGATTTCACGCGTTCGCCGCGACACTTCATACGAAAGCAGCCCGTACAGTCCGATGCACGCCAGCAGCAGCGCCAGGATGCCGAAAAATCCTGACAGTTTCGCAATCATGCGCTCTTGAAACAGCAACTGGTCAATCAACTCCGCTTGCGTGTGCACACTGAACACCGGCAAATTGCCATCCATCTGGCTCACCGCGCTGCGTATGGAAGCGATGACGGCGGTGGGATTCGTTCTGGTACGCACTTCGAAACTCGTGTTGCCGCCGCTGGAGGGAACGTACATCGTAGGGTCGACCGGGCTCCGCAGGTCTTCGTACTTCGCGTCGCTCACTACCCCCAAAATCTCCCAGCCGGGAGCTGCCCAGTCCCCTTTTGCAAGGTCGGCCTCGTGCGCGCCAAAATGAACTCCCACCGGAATCACATTCGGAAAATATTTCTGCACGAAGGTCTTGTTTACGATCACCGGCACGGGTGCTTCCTTTGCCGCGCTCTCCGGAACTGCCGCGCTTCCGCTTGGAACCGGAAGCCCCGCTTCCTTCGCTTTCTCCAGGTCTGCCCGCGCAGTTTCTCTTTCCTTCGCCGCTTCGGCCTCCGCAAAATCCGCCGAATCGAAGTTTCGCCCCGAAAGCAGCCGCATGTGCATCAGGGAGAAAAAACTTGGGCCAATGGGAAGATAGTCAGCATCCGATTGCTGATCTTTCGGCGTGCCCTCAAGATGGAAGCCCGTTTGCCACAAAGATCCGCTCAGCAGCGTGCTGTTCGAGTAGCTCACTGACTCGACGCCCGGAATTGCCCCGATACGCTCCTGCAAATCTCTGTAGAACGCATCAATCTGCGGCGTCTTGTATCCGATCAGCGTCGGATCCAACCCGAACGTCAGCAAATTGCGCGTATCGAATCCGGGGTCTACATTTCTCAGGTTCTGCAGTGTGCGTACCAGGAGTCCTGCGCCCACAAGAACAACCACTGCAAGCGCCACTTGCACCATCACCAATCCGCTGCCCAAGCTGAACCATCTCCCACCCGAACGTCCGCCCACCGAACTTCTCGTGCCCTCTTTCAGCGCCGGGGTCAAATCGACGCGCGTGCCGCGAAACGCGGGCGCGAACCCGAAAATAATTCCCGTCAGCACGGCCGTCGCGAAAGTGAACAGCAGCACGCGCCCATCGATGCCGGGGCTGAATCCAAACGGCTCGTCCGAGCCGCTTGCAAAAAGGGTCACAATCGCACGCGTGCCCCAAATCGCAAACAGAATCCCCAGCACGCCACCGACGAGTGAAAGAAAAACGCTCTCCGTCAGCAGTTGCTGCATGATTCTTCTGCGCCCTGCCCCAAGCGCCAACCGTACCGCAATTTCCTTTTGCCGTGCCGTCGCGCGCGAGAGCAGCAACCCTGCCACGTTGGCACACGCAATCAGCAGCACAATTCCCACAGCCATCATCAGCACGTACAATTCACCAGAAATTTCCGTCGTCGAGCCGGTCAGTCCGGACTGCGCGGGCAGCGCGTCGACTTTCGGATCATCTTCCGGCTTCGAGAGCGGCTTCGCGCCGTGCAGCATATCGTCGCGGAAAGCCGTGGTTACGGCGGCCTGCGCTTGCAACCTGCCGACGTTTGGCTTCAGCCGACCGATGACCACCAGCCACCAGCTGTAGACATCGGTCGCGCGCGCTCTCACCCAGGGTTGCGAATTGAGCTGCGGCAGCACGGAAAGCGGAACCCACACATCGTGGAGTTGCCCCGGACTCAGGCTGTCGAATCGCCGATCGGCTACGCCGATAATTGTGAACGGTACGTTATTGAGGCGAACCGTTTTTCCAATCGCCGAGGGCGAGCCGCCGAACT
>JASHRE010000652.1 GCA_030037515.1 Candidatus Sulfotelmatobacter sp. | reverse complement strand
GTCCGCCGGCGCGACCCAGCGACGAACATGACGCCGAATAGTCCCGGCAACAGGGCAGCATAGAGTTCACCGATTTTTATGCCAATGGGGAGCCCAGAGATGGCAAGGTCATGCTCTCCGGGCGCTGGGTCACGCAACGGGATGGCGTGACTTCCGGCGACAAGCACGGCACGGCGTCGCGACGCTATCACGCCCGTTCGGTCTATGCGGTTCTTAGTGTTACCGATCCAAAGAAGCCCGTGCGCGTCTACCCGCTTCAGGACGGCGAGCCGATCAATCAAAGCGAATCGGGAGTCGATGCTCATTTCGACGCGCAGGGCTCCTATCTCGACGTGAGCACTCCGCGGATGTATTACCTCGTGAAAAACACAAGTTTTGGTTCGCACCTGCTCGCTCTCGAACCGCAGGGTGACTTCGTGCTGGACTCGTTTACCTATGGAAACAATTGTCAGCAGGATTTCGAACAGAAGTGAATCGGCCCGATTTTGTTTTAGCGTACCAAAAGGTGAACGTTTCGTGGCATCGCAAAGGGGTGGAGGGTGATCCAATGCTCCCGAGGTAGTTCGAATCGAGACCAGTGTCCCGACCAGGAGTGTCTGCCGTCGGGCCGTACGCGTCGTGCGGTTGGACTGACGGTTACGTCGGTCCAGTGTTCGACAGAGAGGATTCTACGCATGCAAAAACTTAGGGTGCAAAACTTCGGCATTTCGCTCGATGGTTACAGCGCCGGCCCGGATCAGAGCCTCGATCATCCCCTCGGCGTCGGTGGCATGGCTCTGGGGGAATGGTTCTTCTCGACGCGCACGTTTCGGAGAATGCACAACCCGGACTGGTCTGCGAATGTGCCGAACCATCTCTTTGGCGAGCAGGATGGTGCAATGGGCATTGACGACTACTTCGCCGCTCGCGGATTTGAGAATGTCGGTGCTTTGATAATAGGACGGAACATGTTCGGCCCCATCCGCGGCGCATGGGCCAATGACGACTGGAAGGGCTGGTGGGGCGACAATCCGCCCTTTCATTGCGACGTGTTTGTGCTCACGCATCATGCCCGCTCGTCGCTCGCTATGCAAGGCGGCACCACATTCCATTTCGTCACCGATGGAATCGAAGCCGCCTTGCAAAGCGCCAGGGCCGCGGCCAAAGGCAAAGACGTGCAACTCGGTGGCGGAGTCGCCACGGTTCGAGCCTACCTGCGGGCTGGCTTCGTTGATGAATTGCACCTAGCGCAGTCGCCCGTCCTGCTCGGATCCGGAGAATCTTTGTTCACTGGCCTCGATCTGCTTTCGCTCGGCTACCGTTGCGTCGAACGCATTCCCTCATCCAAGACGACACACCTTGTCTTGGCTCGATCCTAAGCTAGGGTACCAACTGTGGAGGAGATCGTATTGCGTTTTCTACCAGGAATCGCACACGCTCTGGGTGATCCAGAGCCCTTAGAAACTGCATGACCAGAAGATTTCCTGAAGTCCGCGGCCTGAATCTCGATGAAAAGACTCGGTGCGCTTATTAAAGGAACCCTTCATAACGCCGGTGGTCATGCATACAAATCGAGGCTGGGGAGCTATGTCACAACGAGGGTCACTGGAGAACCAGTGCGGGCGTTCATCCCGCCGCCCCTGCCGCCCAATCCGCCGGTGGAATTGGCGGGCCTGTACCAACATCTTGACCGTGCCAACCAGGCGTTGGGCCGACTTGATGGCCTGACGACTTTGCTCCCGGACACCAAGTTCTTCCTTTACCTCTATATTCGGAAGGAAGCGCTTTTGTCGTCCCAGATTGAGGGGACGCAATCGTTGTTTTCAGACCTATTGCTGTTTGAAAATGACGCAGAACCGAGCGTCCCGATTTACGATGTGGAAGAGGTTTCAAACTATGTTGCGGCGATGCAACATCGTCTTCGCCGAATCGCGGCGGGATTTCCTCTTTCGCTCCGGCTGATTCGCGAAATTCAAGCTCTGCCGCTGAGGCCGCGAAACAGATTCTGACTCTCTTTGCAAAGGATCGAGATCGCATTCAGACAATCGGACGCGCAGCCTCTTCTGCGCTGCGTGTTCATGAGTGCATGCAAAAGAAACCACTGGTAGATATCGGTTCTGTCGCCGCTAATCTCAAGATATCCATTCCAACAGCAACGGTTGCCTTGGATCACCTGGTTCGCCTCGGCATAGCCAAGGAGGTGACGGGCAAGCGCCGAGCCCGCGTCTTCGGATACTCACGTTATCTGAAGAACCTGAGTGAAGGGACAGAACCCATCCGGCACTAGCAGACAGTTTCCGTTCGCGTGATTGTTCAAGGTTTCGCATGTCCATTGCGCAAAGGTGCTGTCTGTAACCGAAAATGGAATCAGGATTCACCGGCTGTCCGTATCTACTGTGGTCGCATCAGCGCGTCCTTTCTCGACGAAGCTGTAAAGCGATCGCACGAGGCCATTGTCTCTGAGGTAACCACCGATGTGTACATGCATGCGGTCAGTCCAAAGAAGCGCGAGCTGGTGAAAGTGGTTTTGAAAAAGGCTGCCTCAAAGAATGAAGAAAAACGGCCGTCTGCGGAAGTTCTTCTTTTTTTGGCGTCCCCGACGGGATTTGAACCCGAGTTACCGCCGTGAAAGTGGGTTTCAGTGGCCTTTACGGTGTTTGCCACAATTTGCAAATCTCGGCTAAGCCTCAGATCCGCAATGGTTTAACAGATTGTCTGACTCGCGCAGGTTCGCATGAGTTCGGCGCAATTTGGACCCAAGTTAGTCCCCGTAGAGTCCCCAACCTCGAGCGACTTGTCCGGCACCGTGACCACACGGTTTAAGGCGATGAGGTATTCTTCAGGGCACTGTCCGCGCGGCTAAACACGCAAACCTTAACTACTGTTGTAAGCATGCCGTCAGCGATCCACCGCTTACGATGGCGTTTGAATCGAAGGCGGCACATGTCCGAACCTCGGCCAGATGATCTTACGAAGCCTTATTCGCACAATACAGATACCGAAGCAGACGCCTCTCGGTCGTCAAGTTATGCACGCAGGAGAGAAATCCCTGCAGCCCTTCGAAACTCCTGTTTCCTTCCACCGCGACCAGTTCCTTCCTCCTTTTCTCCCGTGCCTGATGCCACCGCTTTGCGATTTGAGCCGCACTGTCCGTTGTATCCACTACATGGATGTCCCGGAAGCCCGCTTGCTCAATCAGTCGTTCATTTTCTCCCGGCGGACTGAACACGTAAAAGCCAATTGAGCTGCGAGCGGCGATCTCTTCATGGGAAAGCATTCCGCCGATGACCAGTGCGTCACTAAACAGCATTCGCCCGCCCGGTTTCAGAACGCGAAGCATCTCACCCAATACGTTGGAGCGTCCCGGAAGATGGCATAAGACATCGTTCGAGAACACCGCATCAAAGGTCTTGTCCTCAGAAGGGAGATTCTTCGAGGCGTCGCATTGCTCGAAATGGACGCGTGCAGCCAAACCTCTTGCCGCCGCGAGTTGGTTCGCATTGTGAACTCCAGGTGCATTAACGTCCAGACCCAAGAGGCGACAGCCCACTGTCTTCGCAACGTACAAGGCATATCCACCAGAACCGCACCCCACTTCCAGCACCGACGAATTAGGTTTCAAGTCAAGCCGTTTGGGGATTTCCCTGGACTCTTCCGTGGTGACCCAGCTCGTTTGTCCAAAATCCTCGCCATAGGTCTCCATGCGTACTTGTCGGTAGACGTCAGACCCGTAGTTCGTATAGGCACTGTCGTAGAGATCCACCCTCTCTGCCATGCTGGACACCCCTTCGAATTCTATTCTCGGATGGACTAGCTTAACCCAGGCTAGACTGCTGAGATAGTTCGCGCGCCAGGCAAACGTTTCATCGAGAACAACCGGCATCGGATTCGCGCACTCCACTGCAAACTGCTGCGGGCGATCGTACACTCTCGTACCGCCGTCCTCTCGACAAACACTGGCAGCCAAACGAACGTGAGGAACAGGGAGATCAAGAGCCAAATCGAAACCCATCTTCTCAGATGGGACGCAGGTTTCAAGCGTTGCCAGATACGACCTCTTAGCAAGATGTTGATCGACATCGCAACTGATAGATCATGGAAAATTCGCTAGGATCTCTTCAACCTCTCTGCTGCTCAATGTCGGCGCGTTGGGGCCAGCACTGAGAGCAGGAAGTCCGGTAACCGGGTCAGTGACAAACTTGACTCGATGCGTTCGCTTCCGCTGCGGCGTCAATACAATTCGCCCGTTCTCCCGCACTGGATGGCATTCTAGGAGCAGCAAGAAACACCTTAATTGCGTCCCCGATGTGTCCCCGGACTTTCCACACGATTCGGAACCAACCACTATTTCGGTATTAAATAAGAATCAGGGATGTTCTCATCCAGGGTTGCGAGGAGCGCGCCATTCGCCTTCGCCAGATCGCTCAAATGACCGTCGGTGATTTGTTTGGGTGCTTTGACCCAGCCTGGAAGGTGCGATACGTCATGCCCATCAGGGATGAACGCAAGTGGAGATGTGTATGACTCTTTTAGGCGCAGCAAAAGGGAACGTGCCTGCGAAACAGTGAATCCGTAGGCTGGAGCTTGGGCCAGTACCCTCAGAAATCCGAGTTCCGTGATCGAGCAACTTGCTAATTGTGGTGAAGTTTTCGCCCGAACCCAGCGAGCCACGCGGGGATGGAATTCGTGATTAATGAACCCGAGAGCGATCAGAGCATTTACATCGAGCAGATAGATCATGGAAAATTCGCTAGGATCTCTTCAACTTCTTTGCTGCTCAATGTCGGCGCGTTGGGGCCAGCAGTGAGAGCAGGAAGTCCGGTAACCGGGTCAGTGACAAACTTGACTCGATGCGTTCGCTTCCGCTGCGGCGTCAATACAATTCGCCCGTTCTCAATATTCGCATCCAGCGGATCGCCAGCACGAATATCAAGCCGACGACGAATCGGACCAGGAAGAACGACTTGTCCCTTAGTGGAGACCTTGGTCTGCATAGTAAGACAATCTTACCTGTAGAGATGCGATTTGCCAAGAGACCTGGGTGAATGTGAGCACATGTAGGCCAGCTAAGATCCTGAAAAGGCTTGGCGTCCCCGACGGGATTTGAACCCGTGTTACCGCCGTGAAAGTCGTCCTAGAGTTCGTAACTGATTGAAATTAAACGGTACGGATAGCGCTCTAGGGCCCTTATCGGACTGTGAAGACGGGTTATCGGACTGTTAACGGACTGTGATGGCCAGGTGCTAAGGAGCCTGAAAATCATGGACCCGACCCTTCTTTCCCTGCTGGAAACGATCCCGCAGAAACCTCCTCGCTCCAAACTCGAAA
>JASHRE010000651.1 GCA_030037515.1 Candidatus Sulfotelmatobacter sp. | reverse complement strand
CTAGTCAGAAATGCCTCCCGACCGAGGCAGAAATGGAGATTCCATGACAAGCTTATTCAAGTTCGCTTACGCACTGTTGGCGGCAACTCTGAGCCTGACGCCGAACCTGGCCTCGGCATTGGAAGCTCGCGGGCATTTCACGCTGACGCACGACGTGTTGTGGGGAAACGTGGATATTCCCAGGGGAGAATGCGCCTACTCGACGCTGCAGCAGGTGGACGGCGCACGTAAGGCGTACATGCTGCTGGTGTCGGCGACCGACACGACTCCGGAGACGGATACAGATCGTCTGTTGATCAAGTCGTCGCCGGCGGCTCGCTACGTCAGCGCCATGCAGTTGTCGGAAATCGGCATCATGCTTGAGTTCCTGCCGCCCACGCGGGCAGTGATCGCACGCAATGCGATTGCTTCCTCCTCGGGTGGTCGTTAGAGCGGCTGATCCAAAATCGAGGGCCGAGGCCAAACTGCATCGGCCCTTTGCTTTGCGTAGAGCGGAAGCCGCCGCGGAGATAGGCGATGTTGCTCGAAAAGGGATCACGGCTGCGCTGTCATGGCGAATCTCCAAGGCCTGGTTTCGCGCCTTCGCCACCACCGAGGCGTCGCCTCAAATGGTCTGTACCAAGCTGAACAGCTGGCCGAGACTATGGTAGATGCGCACTGAGACCGCTTGGGAGTAACAGTCAACCCGATTGGTCGCGTCCGGTGCTTTGGAGGGGCGATCACTGAGACCGCAGCGCCGTGGAGGGATCTACTCTTGCACCGCGCCATGCAGGAACCCAGCAAGCCAAAACGGCTACGGCCGTCAGCAGCACCAACATGCTGAACCAGCAGAGTGGGTCTAGCGACGATATGCCAAAAAGCAACGAGGCGATCCCCCGACTTGCAGCCAGAGCCCCGCACACCCCGATTGCAATACCCAATGCCGTCAGCCGCGTTCCATCCCGAAGGGCAAGGGCCAGAATGTCGCTCCGCGTTGCTCCGAAGGCCATGCGCACCCCGATCTCGTGTATCCGCTCCGCAACCGTTCCCGATAAAACCCCGTAGAGACCGACGGCTGCCAGCAGCAAGGCAACGAATCCGAACGTTTCAAACAGAATCAGGATGAACCGGCGCTGTGCTTCAGTGATTGCGATGAGGCGGTTCATGGTTATGACGCGCACGATTGCCTGATTCCGGTCCACGGACCAAATCGCGGATCTTACCGCAGGAGCAATGGTCGCTGCGTTTCCGCGTATACGCATTACAAATGAAAGTGTGTCGTCTGCGAACCAAGTCTGTCGGCTAGAAAGATAAACGGCGTCTTCCTCGTCGATAGAAAGGGAACTCTGTTTGATGTCGCCGACGACTCCGACCACGGTGTACCAAGGGCGATCTGTCGGGCCCACATGGAGGCGGCTGCCGATAGGATTTCGGCTTCCGAAATGGTGCCGGGCCAGAGATCGGCTGATGAGCGCAGACTGGGGAGCAGTGGAGGTGTCCCGTTCGTCCAGCAATCGGCCGCTGATGAGCGGAATCCCCATGGTCTGGCAATAGCCGGGGCTGACTGCATAACGAAAAACGTTGTATCCACTCTGCGAGTCCTGGTCGTCGAATTGTGCTCCGTAGGTTCCGACTAGTGGTGAGTCATCGCTGAGCGGTAACAGACTGGTAAAAGATGCGCTGTCCACGCCGGGAACGCTCCGAACAACATCAAGAGCTTGCTCGAAAAAGCGTCGGCGACGGTCAGCGCCACCCGGATTGGCTGGAATCTCGTCAAACTGATGGCCCGAGGTGACCACCTGCACGGTGAGCAGTTGCGAGGGACTGAATCCCGGGTCCACAGCAAGCAATCGTCGCATGCTGCGCAGCAGCAAGCCGGCGCTGACCAGAAGAACAAAGGCAAGCGCAACCTCGGCAACAACCAGAGAACGTCGTGTCCAAAGATGTGTGCCGGTGATGCGATGTGACGCAAATCGCAGACCGGGTTGCAAGTCATTGCGGTAGACGTGGAGAGCGGGCACAAGCCCAGCGGCAAGAGCGATCATCGCGATCAGCACAGAGGCAAACAGGAAAGCTTCAGGATCGAACCTGATGGCGTTGAGGCGGGGCAACTCCGATGGACTCAGCGTAAGGATGACACGCACGCCGACACTGGCGGCGGCGATTCCGAGGGTACCGCCGAGCAGTGTGAGAAGCAGGCTCTCGGTCACGAGCTGGCGCAGGATGCGCCGCCTCGATGCACCCAGGGCGCCGCGAACAGCGAATTCGCCGGCACGCTGGGCGCTGCGCGCCAACAACAGATTGATGACGTTCACACACGCGATGGCCAAAACAATGATCACCGCTCCAAACACTGCCAAAAGCGCTGGTTTGACAACGTGTGCGATGTCATCCTGCAAAGAATCCAGGATCAGCCCATGGTCCAGGGAAGCCCAGCGCGGCCGGGGAAATTGAGGCCACGAGGAGCGCGCGATGCTGGCCAATTCCTGGGTAGCATCCGCGCGTGAAATTTCCCCTCTGATGCGTCCCACCACTCGAAGATGGTTACCCCACTCCCAGCTATTGAATTCGCGAGTAACCTGGCTGGGATCATATTGCTCGGGTGTCCAGAGTTCAGCGGAAGCAGAAAGGACGTCATCAAAGTCCGGCGGCATGACACCGATGACCGTGTAATTGTCTCCGTCGAGCTTCACTCTCTGGCCAATCACTTCAGGATCTCCAGCAAAAAGTTGTCGCCGAAGTCCGTCGCTGAGAATGACTACCTTTGACGCCTGCGGTCCTTCATCGGAAGCGCGGAAGTCGCGGCCGAGCGAGGGGGTCACGCCCAGCACCTCGAAGAATCCTGCGCTCACGCTTTGACCTTCGAGGCGCCGAGGTTCATCACGGCCCGTCATCGTCGGTTGCCAGGGCTCGAACATCGACATGGATTCGAAGAAGCGGCTGCGTTGTGAAAGCTCCAGGTAGGTGCCAAAGGCCATCTCCGATCGAGAACCTTGCCAGGTACTCCAGATCGTCAGAATGCGGTTAGGGTGAGGGTAAGGCAGAGGTTTGAAAAGGATCGGATTGATGGCGCTGAAGATTGCGGTGCTGGCGCCGATTCCAAGCGCGAGTGTGAGAATGCTGATCGCCGTAAAGCCCGGATTCCTGCTCAGCTGTCGCCCGGCGAAACGCAGATCAGCGGCAAATGATTTGACCGTATTCTCCCATCCATAAGAGCCGACCTGCTCTCCAGCGGTCTCGGGGCTGCCCAAGTCGAGACGCACGGCCCGGCGTGCATCCTCCTCGGACAGGCCGCGCTCGCGATATGCAGCCATTGCCTCGTCATAGAACTGATGGACCTCATCGTCGATTTCCTGATCGTGTCGGGTGGGATGAAGCAGACTATCCAGGCCGCGTGTGATGGAACGCCAAAATGGCATAATCAGACCTCCTGTCGCAGCAGTCGCGCAACGGCTGACGCCCGTCGATTCCAGTCCGCTTCTTCGATCTCCAGCTGTTTCCTGCCCCTGCTCGTGAGCCTGTAGAACTTGGCTCGACGTGAGTTTTCCGTGTTACGCCATTCAGAATCGAGCCACCCGGCACGCTCCAGACGCTGCAGAGCTGTGAGAAGCGACCCTGGGTTGACCTTGAATACGCCACGGGAAACCTGCTCGACACGTCGAGCAATTCCGAAACCGTGCAAGGGTTGCAGGCTGAGCGTCTTCAGGATCAGGAGGTCGAGAGTACCCTGAATTACATCCGTGTTCTGCTCATTCATGGGCACAGCCTAATACTCACTCATTATGATTGTCAAGATGTGATATTCATAAGGTGCGTGGACCCGGATGCTCCCCCGTTGGCATGGCACGCCGCGATTCGGGGAGGCCCCTCTTGGGCGACTCATGTCAGCGTTCTGGAGCGGATCATCTCTTGTAATGTTTTCTGCCCGCCTGAGACTACCTGAGATAGGGAAGGTTGAGAGCACGAAGCGCAGATCTGAGCATCGTTCCAGCCCAGCGCGGCCTCGATCTCTCTAAACGTGGAACGTCCCGAGGGAGAGGGAAAATGACACCGCCAAATCAACCGAAGGCCGGTTGCATATGCGATCGAGTCAACTCCACCGGTCAGCGCTT
>JASHRE010000650.1 GCA_030037515.1 Candidatus Sulfotelmatobacter sp. | reverse complement strand
CCCGATCAACACTCAAATCAAGATGTAGTATGCTGTTCGCGTCTAGCGTACATATGAATTGCAGGAGAATCTTCATCAGCTTGGCCTTGCTGTTTTCAGCGGCGGCATGGGGCCAATCCGCATCCGGCAACGGAACGCCGGCAAATCTTCAGGACACGGCTCAGGTGACCGGTGTTGAAGCGGCAGGGCAATCGGGCGCGCCGGTCTCCTATGCGTCGGTGTCTAAGTTAAACGGAATCCTCTCACAAGTCGAAAATGCGTCGAAAGACACGCAAGCGGATTTACAACGGCTGCGCATCGATCGCTGGAAAACGGATAAAACCACAAAAGAGCAGGCGCTCACCAACGTGGATTCGATTCAGCGGAATCTCGAGGCCGCGCTGCCCGACATTATTGCCCCGCTGCGCTCGGCGCCCGAAAATCTCCCCGACACATTCAAGCTGTACCGAAATCTGGACGCCCTCTACGACGTTCTCGGAAATGTGGTGGAGTTGACCGGCGCGTTTGGACCTCGCGACGACGCGCATTCGTTAGAGACCGATCTCAGCGCCTTTGAGGATTCGCGTCGGCAGTTGGCGGAGCGCATCGAAAATCTCTCGACCGCAAAGGAAGCCGAGATCGATCGTCTGCGAACCGAACTCAAGACGGCCCAGGCCGCACTTCCTGCCGAACCGGCGAAGAAGACCATCGTAGATGACACCGAGCCGCCGAAGAAACCTGCGCCGAAAAAGAAAACAACAGCGAAGTCGACGACCAAGCCGAAGACTCCCCCTCAAGCCACGAAGCCGCCGGGACAATCGCAGCAACAGAATCCGAATCCGCAGTAACCGATGTCGGCCCGCGAACCTCAGACCTCGGGCGACCGGAACCAGATTCCTATTCCCCAAGCCTTTGCGCATGGCAATCCGCGTTCACGCCGGGGGCAACCCCCTCGCTTGTCCATCAAAGCCAGAGTCCCGGAGCCGAAGTCCGGGGTCCGAGGTCCGCGGCAGAATCTGTTACCCTTCCCAAGCGTCAGAAATGGACGGCGTGTGGCGTGGCGTCTGAAATCTGACTGCCGAGTTGCGACACCAGACTCATCATGCATTCGCACTTCAGCATTGTTGCGACGGTCGGCGGTATCGCGATCATTTGGGTCGTGCTGCTCGATGCGTTCGAAACCGTCGTCCTGCCGCGGCGGATTCTGCGGAATTTTCGCCTGACCGCGTATGTTTATCGGCGGACCTGGATTCCTTGGCGAAGAGTCGCGGGCTGGATCAAGAAGCCGTCGCGGCAGCAGAATTTTCTGGGTTATTTCGGGCCGCTGTCGTTGATTCTGCTGCTCGGGGTGTGGGCGGTGAGCTTGATTATTGGATTCGCGCTGATCCAGTACGGCATCGGAGCACACGAGCAACTGGGCAACGAGCCCATCACGTTTGGCCGGCTTCTCTATCAAAGCGGCGAGACGTTCTTCACGCTTGGTTATGGCGACATCGTCCCAACGTCGGCAACGGCAAGGGCCTTATCGGTCTTCCAAGCCGGAATGGGCTTTGCCTTTCTGGGCGTGGTGATCGGCTACATTCCCATTGTCTACTCGTCGTTCTCGCGGCGGGAAATTCAGATTTCCATGCTCGATGCGCGGGCCGGCTCCCCCCCCACGGCGTTGGAATTGCTGGTGCGACTGGCGGGTCGCAGCGAGAACCCGGGCGTGGATCAGAGCGTTTTGGATGACGTGCTGCGTGACTGGGAGCGTTGGTCGGCGGAATTGCTGGAGAGCCAGATTTCGTATCCAGTGCTGGCATTTTTCCGCTCGCAACACAGCAATCAATCATGGCTGGCCGCGCTCACCACCATGCTCGACGTGACTTCTCTGATCCTGACCGGAATCGAAGGGGTAAATCCCGGCCAAGCGAAGCTGACTTTTGCCATGGCGCGGCACGCGGCAGTAGATTTGGCGCAGGTGGTCAACGCCCGATACAGGCCGGACATCCAAGACCGGCTGCCGGAAGCGGAACTCGATGGTCTGCGCCAGGCGCTGGAGGCTGCGGGATTACATCTTAAGAAAGACGAAGCCGCACGCGAAAAGCTTTCGCGCCTGCGCTCGATGTACGAACCTTATGTGTACTGGACAGCTCGGCTTCTTATGATGAGGCTTCCGCCGTGGAGGAATCTGGAGAAATCGCGGGACGATTGGCAGGCGGGGCCATGGGATCGGCTGATTCAGGCGCGCAGCTTGGAGAAGGTCGGAGGGGTGCGGCCGATCGAAGACCATTTCTGAATCTCGAGTGCGGTGTCCGGCCCGGGTTGAAGAACAAGAGCTCGGGAGTCGCGTGCTAACATCCTGTCTTCCGGACTTCCAGACTTGTGTCGCCGATGAAGCATACCCCCGAAAACGTGGTTCGGATCGAAGCCGAGGCTTTGCGCGCTCTCGCCGATCGCATTGCCGGGCCCATGTGCACGGCTTTTGAGCGTGCCGTCGACTTGATGTTTCGCTGCGAGCGGCGCGTCGTCGTCACCGGCATGGGCAAGAGCGGGCTGATTGCGCGCAAAATTGCGGCCACGCTGAGTTCGACGGGAACGCCGGCTCTGTACCTGCATCCGGTCGAAGCGCTGCACGGCGATCTGGGCATGGTGGTGCGCGGCGATCTGGTGCTGGCTCTTTCCGCCAGCGGCGAAACCGAAGAGATTCTGGCGCTGCTGGCTACGATCAAGCGCCTGCAAGTGCCGTTGATTGCGATGACGGGGGACGCGATCTGCAGTTCCCACGCTTCGAAGAGGACGCAGCGTGGGGCAGCCACCGTTTCAAAAAGAAACAGTCAGAGCCCCCCCCCTGTCTCGCAGAAAACGCGAGACAAGGATGGGGCACGCGCCTCCCTATCGACTTTGGCCGCGGCCGCCGACGTCGCGCTGGACTGCTCGGTTGCGCAGGAGGCTTGCTCGCTCGGACTGGCGCCGACGGCATCGACCACGACGATGCTGGCGTTGGGCGACGCACTCGCCGTCACACTCAGCGAACGGCGCGGATTTAAAGAAGAGGATTTTGCCAACCTGCATCCCGGCGGGAAACTGGGCAAACGGCTGGCGCGCGTTGAATCGCTGATGCACACCGGCGAAGCGGTCCCGCAGGTTTCTCCGCAAACGCAAATGCCGGATGTGATCTACGAAATGTCGCGCAAAAAGTTAGGAGTGACCGCCGTGGTCGAAGGGGAACGGCTGGTCGGGGTCATCAGCGACGGCGATTTGCGGCGGTTGCTTGAAAAACGCGGGAAAGATGCCATGGATCTTACGGCGCGTGCAGCAATGACGCCGAATCCGAAAACCATTGGCCGCGCCGAATTCGCCGCGAGCGCTCTGGCGAAAATGGAGGAGAAAAAGATCACGTCACTCATGGTCGTCGACTCAGAGGGAAAGTTGGAAGGCATCGTACATTTGCACGATTTGTGGACCACGGAACTGGTGTAGGTCACGGGCTAAGTGCCGCTCCTCTAGGTCTAGGGGACTCGCGCGCGCTTTCCTTGCCGACCCGGCACTTCCCTGCCGGGCCTTTCACATCCTGCCTCGGGGCTGACCATGCGGCGATAGAATATCGGACATGTACCATTACGATCCCAACACTGCTCTGGAAGAACTGACGGAAGACGCGACCTTGCCGAATCCTGTGCATGTCCGCGACATGATTCTGCGCAAGAAGCTGACGGCCGATCAATCCCTCGAACTGAACCGGCTTTTCGTCGAATATCAGAAATTTTTCGGCGAGGCGCAGAAGCTGGGAAAACAGATATTGAAACAGCTCGCTGCGTAACGGCAGGCCACTGTCCTGGCGCCGAGCGCGCAGACTTGTGTTGCGGTTGAATCCTTTGCGCCACACGCTGGACAGAAGTATGCGGATGGAGGGCTGCATCCACCTCGAGTTGGATCTGCCCCGCCGGTTCGTGCACCCACTTCGGGCGCAGTTTGTCTTTTCTCCCCACAGCTAGTCGCAGTAGCCTGAGTTGACCACGTACACGAAGCGCTGGTCTTTTGCGGTCGCCGAAGAAGCATTCGGTTGCAAGGAAGAGGATGTTTTGCCAGCACGGGCCGTGAGCGCGAGAGGTGACAAGCCCGTAATGATCACAACCCAAGACAGAATCTCTCTCCCAGAGGGTTCCACCGCCTCGACCCGCGGGTGAAAACGCGGGTCCTTCGGGATCACACACATCGGAAGGTACGACTAAGACGGGATCGCGGCTCAAGTTCCCCGTCTCGCCGAAGGCAATCATTTACAATTGCCAATTCTGCCTTGAATCCCGTGAGCGCCTGTGGCTCGGTACTCGCAACTCGGGACTCAGAACTCAAAAACTATGCATCGTTGGTCCGAATCATTCATTCCCACGCTGCGCGAGGCTCCGGCCGATGCTGAAGTCGCCAGCCACAAATTTCTCGTGCGTGCTGGATACATCCGGCAACTCTCGGCCGGTATCTACTCCTATCTTTTTCTTGGAAACCGGTCATTCAACAAGATCGTTCGCATCGTCCGCGAAGAAATGGACCGCATCGGTGAGGAATTTCTTTTGCCGGCGCTGCATCCGCGAGAACTCTGGGAAGCCAGCAGCCGCTGGTCGCTGATGGGCGAAAATCTGTTCCGCCTGAAAGACCGCAAGGGCGCCGACCTTTGTCTGGGCATGACCGAAGAAGAAGTCATGGCCGAGATCGCCCGCAAAGAGCTGCGCAGCTACAAGCAGTTGCCGCAGATCTGGTATCAGATTGCGCCCAAGTTTCGCGACGAGCCGCGGCCCAAGTCGGGGTTGCTCCGCATTCGCCAATTCATGATGAAGGATTCATACTCGTTCGACGTGGACGCGGCCGGACTCGATGTTTCATATGGCAAGCACTACGACGCGTACCGCCGAATTTTCGACCGCTGCGGATTGAACTACATGGTGGTCGAGGCCGACTCGGGAGCGATGGGCGGCAAAGAGTCGCATGAATTTATGGTGCGCACGCCGGCCGGCGAAGACCGCATTGTGAGCTGTGACGGATGCCAGTACGCCGCGAACATGGAAAAGGCCACGTCGAAGCTGGCGCCGGTGGAAGATTTAGAAGCGGAAGGCGACGGCAAACCGCTGCTGGTGCACACGCCGGGAAAGGGCGCGATTGCCGATGTCGCCGAATTCCTGAAAGTTTCTCCGAGACAGGACATCAAGGCCGTCGCCTATATGGCGATCAAGACCGGGGAAGAGGGACCCAAAAATCTGGAGGAGCCGGTGGTCGCATTCTTGCGGGGAGATCACACGGTGAACGAAACCAAGCTGCTCGGCCTGCTGCGGGCGAACCAGTTGCGTCCCATGCGGGGCGATGAATTGGAGAGATTCTTCCAAGGGCCCGCGGGCTTTATCGGTCCGGTGGGATTGGTTGCTCTTCCAGAGGAATTGCTCGGCCAGTGGCTGAGCTCGAGCAAAGCAAAAGATGCAGCGAAACAAAAATATCCGCAGCACGCGGTTGCCATTGACGATCCTAGGAAAATGAACGTGGTCTTGGATTCGGCGCTTGACGGCCGCAGCAACATGATCTGCGGCGCCAACAAGCTCGATTATCACTTTAAGAATGTCACTCCTGGCCGCGATTTTCAGTCCACGGTCGTCGCCGACATTCGCAACGTCGAGGTGGGTGAGCCCTGTCCCTGTTGTGGCCGGCTCCTGCGCATCGATACCGCGGTTGAAGTTGGGCACATCTTCAAGCTCGGATATCGTTATAGCGAATCGATGGGCGTGCGTGTACTCGACAAGAATGGCAAAGAAGTCATGCCGATCATGGGCAGTTACGGCATCGGGATTGAGCGGATCCTCACGGCCGCGGTGGAGCAAGGAAACGACGAGAATGGATTCTGGCTGCCGCCATCGATTGCGCCGTTTGAAATCGTGGTCGCGCCGGTCAGTGTAAAAGACGAAGCGGTGAAATCGGCTGCGGAAGACGTTGCCGCACGACTGCAAGCCGCCGGTTTCGACGTGATACTGGACGATCGCGATGAACGGCCGGGCGTGAAGTTCAAAGATGCCGACTTGGTCGGCATCCCCTATCGAGTTACTGTGGGAAAGAAGGTTACCGAA
>JASHRE010000649.1 GCA_030037515.1 Candidatus Sulfotelmatobacter sp. | reverse complement strand
AATGCGATAAATGTACGATCCGCCTTGGGCCAGAGTGTCGACCTTGCGGGCATCGATGTCGAAGCCGGTCACGCGAAAATTCTGTTCGCTGTACAACAGCGCCAGCGGCAGGCCCACGTAGCCCAGTCCGATGATGCCAACCCGGGCTTGGCGTTGCTGAATCTTGTTTTTCAGAGCGTCAAACGAAGTATTAGCGGCAGAAACTGTAGGCATGAGAATGTCCCAACACAGCGGCTGAATCCGTCAAAAAATCTTATCACGCAGGATGCCGTCAAATTCCCTCGAAGCAGGAGTTTCCAAATTCATAATCTTGATTTGGCAGAGAATCTCAGATCACAGAACTTGCCCCATGCGCAGCGATACATCAGTGCTTTTCTGCCAATGTGCGATAGAAGTCGGCCTTGCAGCTAATCCGAGTCCACGGGGTACGGCGGCTGAGTCCGAGTCTGCGCATCACTTTGTTCCAAGCCGCCACGGCTGGCACGGCAAGGCGCCACATCGGCTCGCGCAGAAAAGCTATCTTGCGAACGCGATGATCTACCCGCCACTTCGCCACGGTTCCCGCGGGAAAAAAAGCAAAGTCCCCAGCGGTGAATCTTTGTTCGGTCCCGTTTTCCTCCAGTAGATATGCGTCGCCCGACAGGAACAACACGTGTTCGTCTTGCCGGTAGTGCCAATAAAAACTGCCGGAGGTGCAATCCCAGAGTACGGTCGTCGAGCCGCCATCAGGGCTGCGTGCAAGAATCTTGCTTGTGGCCGACGGGTTCCCGCTCAGAATCCATTTTTCATAAATGGGCGCAGGACTAAGCTGCAACCCGGCAAGATCGCCAGCCGGCAAAGCATTCCC
Source organism: Candidatus Sulfotelmatobacter sp. (assembly GCA_030037515.1). GTDB lineage: Bacteria > Acidobacteriota > Terriglobia > Terriglobales > Acidobacteriaceae > Sulfotelmatobacter. The sequence goes on along the minus strand of JASHRE010000649.1, from coordinate 8,725 downwards.
GACGCCACCTGCTTCCGCCAGTTCGGGGAATTCTGACTCTGGAGCCATCACAATTTTCGTCATGCTGGGAACGCTCCTAAGTTATACCGCTTGGATAGGACGTCTCGACGCAACACCTGAGGGGAGAACACAACGTAATGCGTTTTTAGCACAAGCACGGCCAGTTCCACGCTGAGAGCCAAACAACGTGTTTATTTTCATACGATTATAGACTTCGCCGGAATTACCTCAATGCCCTTTTTCCTCAGTTGCAAGAATTCTTACCGTCAGGGCAGCAATTTTCACAGACACGGGCGCTCAGCCATTCGGAAATTACGCCCGTTTTGCGACGCTTCCGAAACAAGTAAATGCCCAGCCGTCCGACAGCAGTAGAGTCTGCCGAATCCTTCACCGAGCAATATCTCGCGGCTAGCTTGGGACAGGTAGACTCCTGATTCGGGCACTCGATTGGCGTGGCCTCGGATATCAGTCTGAGCGGAGCGCTGCTCACCGGGCTCAACACAGTCTTGAGGTCGGGAGATGCGATTGGAATCCCGTTTGCCCGACCGAAGGCCGGTTTCGTGTGGTTTGGGTTCGTTATGAAGGTCAGGGCAAGCCGGTGGAGGTGGTGCGCATCAGATCGAGCCCCGAGCCTTGGCCCGGGCGGGAAATGCTGTCCCAGGCCGAGCAAGCTCTCGAAAGCATCGTCAACCTGAGATCAGGCGATCCAGACCGTCTTCGCATTCACGAATTCGCGAATTCCGACCAAACCCAACTCACGCCCGTGTCCGGAAGCCTTTATGCCACCAAACGGAATGCGTGTATCGGAAGCGACCATTTTATTCACAAATACCATGCCGGCTTCCAACTCGTTGACAAACCGCTCCCGCTCGCGGTCATCGTTCGTCCAGACGCTTGAGCCGAGGCCAAAGCGCACATCATTGGCAAGGCGAATCGCCTCATCCTGATCTTTGACACGGAAAATCGAGGCGACCGGACCAAATAGTTCCTCGCTGTATGCCGGCGATCCCTTGGGAACATCGGTCAATACAGTCGGAGCGTAGTAATTTCCAGCACCTTTGACCGTGTGACCGCCGGTCAGAACGTTAGCTCCCATCTGAACCGTTTTTCGCACATCGCCATCGAGATCTTTCACGCCCTCGGCGGTGGCGAGCGGGCCCAGTTCGGTCTTATCGTCCATCGGATCGCCGATTCTCAAAGCCTGCATCCGAGCCACGAACCGGCGCTCGAATTCGTCGGCGATCGGCTCGGCCACGATGAAACGTTTCGCGGCGATGCAGGACTGCCCATTGTTTTGCACGCGGGCTTGAACGGCAGTCTCGACCGCAGTCTCAAGATCGGCGGAGGGCATGACGATGAAGGGATCGCTGCCCCCCAGTTCCAGCACAACTTTCTTGATCCGCTTGGCCGCGCCAATGCCGACCTGAATACCAGCCTGCTCGCTGCCGGTCAAAGTCGCCGCGACAATGCGAGCATCGGCGAGCATCGCGTCGACCTGCGATGATCCGATCAGCAGCGTCTGGAACGCGCCCGCAGGAAAACCGGCATCTTTGAAAATCTTCTCAATGGCAAGCGCGCATTGCGGTACATTCGACGCATGCTTCAGCAGTCCGACGTTCCCCGCCATCAGGGCCGGGGCGGCGAACCGAATCACCTGCCAAAAAGGGAAATTCCAAGGCATCACGGCGAGGATCGGACCAATGGGCAAGTAGCGGATAAAGCTCTTCTTTGCGCCGGTTTCGACCACTTCGTCAGCAAGGAATTTTTCGGCGTTTCCCGCGTAATAGCGGCAAGCGGTCCCGCACTTCGCCGCTTCCGCTACGGCGGACTTGTAAGGCTTGCCCATTTCGAGCGTCATCAGGCGCCCGAACTTCTCTTTCTCGCGATCGAGGATCTCCGCCGCCTTCAGCATTCGCTGTCCGCGGACAGAAAACGGAGTGTGCCGCTCCTGCTGGAAGGCCGTCACGGCAAGCTGCAGTTTGCCTTCGATTTCAGAGGCAGAAAGTGGCTGAAATGTTTTGATCACTTCGCCGGTGGCAGGATTGATGGTCGCGATCGCCATGGGAAAGGATTCCCATGCCTTTGAGCTTGGCGGAAAATTCACTCGCCGGCATTGGTCATACCACTATACCATCGCCACTGACACTCCTCACATCGTCAAAACCACGCGGAACTCGGCCTTGCCGCTCAACATGCGGGCGTAAGCTTCATCAGCCTTTTCAAGCGGATAGGTTTCGATCATCGGACGCACGCCGGTCAGCTCAGAAAAACGCAGCGTGTCATCAGAATCGGCTGGCGTTCCTGCCGCCCAGCCCTGAATCGTCCGGCTTCCGTTGATCAACTGGACGGGTGCGACCTCGATGGGATCAAAGGTTGCTGCGATGACCATAATCTCGCCGTTCGGCCCAAGACCGTCGATCAACTCCGACATGGCTTTCGAACTCGGAGCCGTGGCGAGAATCACTCTTGCGCCACCCATCTTTTGCAATTCGTCGGCGGCCTTGGTCGTTTGCGCATCGATATAGGCAGTGGCGCCGAGTTTTTTCGCCAGCGGAGCAATTCCGGCTCCGCGCCCGATCGCCACCGTCCGGTATCCGAATTTGCTCGCGAATTGAACTCCCAAGTGGCCCAAACCGCCAATTCCCTGCACCGCAACGAGGTCGCCGGGAAACGCGCCACTGTGCCGCAATGCGTTGTAGGTCGTGATTCCGGCGCAAAGCAGAGGAGCGGCTTCAACATCCTTCAAAGCGTCGGGAATGGCGACCAGCGCATCGATGGGAGCGATCATGTACTGTTGGTATCCGCCGTCGTAACTGATCCCGGTAACTTTCAAGTTGCGGCAATTGCGGAAGTCTCCGCGCCGGCACTCGCGGCAAGTGTTGTCCTGGCCGCCGTGCCAGCCCACTCCAACTCGCTGGCCTTTTTTCCAAGCAGTGACTCCCGTGCCGACTCGATCCACCATGCCCGCGACTTCATGCCCCGGGACTCGCGGATATTCGATTCCGGGCCACGTGCCCTCCTTGGTGAGCACGTCGCTGTGGCAAACGCCACACGCTTGCACTTTAATTCGGACCTGACCAGGACCCGGCTCGGGAATCTCGCGGTCGACAACCTGGAATTCCCCTCCGGGTTTGGAAATTTGCGCTACTTTCATGGTTGCAACTGCGACTGTTGTCGCCATAAATCCTCCTCTTTGCTGCACTGAAACCTGGGCAAAATGAACTCACGGTCTTCATTTTGAATTTTCGTGGAGTTAATTAATCCTGAGACTTGCGATCTCTTACGCGGCGCGCGAAACTCGTTGGCTCCGTGCCGGCTGAGAGATAATCTTTAGGGAAACGTATTTGCCACGAAAGTCGGCGTCAATACAGGATGGATTGTAGCCGAAAACTTGTCTGCGTTGTGTTGAAACCTCTATATCGGCAAATGCGGTAGCTCGACGACGGGACGAATCTCCACGGTACCCTTGCGGGCTCCCGGAATCCGTGCCGCGACGGCAATGGCTTCATCCAGATTGGCTACATCGATCATGAAAAATCCGCCGAGTTGCTCTCGCGTTTCTGCGAAAGGTCCGTCGTGAACCATCTTCTTGCCGCCACGAACCTGCACGCTGGTCGCGGTTGCGACCGGCTGCAACGGAGAAGTGGCCACGAACTGGCCCCTGGCTTTGAGCTGACGCGCAACTTCCGTGGACTCTTCGTAACAAGCCTGACGCTCGGGTTCGGTCCAGGCCTGCTCGTTGGCATAGATTAGCAGCATGTATTTCATCGGCGTCTCCTGGTTAATTGCCTTGACCGAAGCTCGGTGTGCGTCGCCTTCTGCGACCCCGTCGGCCAACCCTCCGGGAAAGAATTGTACTGCGCAGATCAGCATCGGGCACTGCCTTGTGACATGACGGTTTCGGTTCGTGAAAGAGCCTGAGCCGCGGATTTCACATGGAATCTTCCTTGGCCGATTCTTGCGCGAATGTTTTTTTCGAAGTTCGGACGATACTAATAGAAAAGCTCATCTCTTGGCTGTCTCATCCGCGTCCAAAGGCACGTATCTCCCGTTTGGCGCAACGTAGCCGCCAGCCTCATAGCGATCATGATGCCGAACCCAATCCGCCAGCGAATAGGTCGGGCCATTCTCGTCGCGCCCCTTCGGAGTAAGGTCGAGATAAAAGTACGTGGTCAGTCCGCCCTCGTCTCCACGCGCATGGCACGAATAGGTATGAAAGATCTCGCTCGCTGGATCCTTGTAGAACACGCTGACGCCCGACATTTCTTCAATGTTAAAAGGAAGCTCGCGGCGTTCGAAGTTGTAAAACACCTTCCCCTGGGCGATCTCTTCGGGCCGGAACGAAACATGGAAATCGTAATTGAAGTCGTTCGCAAACGATGACAGCCACTTGAAATCCCATCCCATACGCTTTCGGAACGCTTCGATTTCAGCGATCGGTGCCCGCGAGACCGCGACGTAGCTAACGTCATGATGTTCCAGATGGACGAGCGCACCGCCCACGTGGTCAGAAGCGAAGGAGCATCCGACGCACCCTTCTTTCCACCCGGAGCCGAACATGAAATGGCGAACGATCAACTGGCTTCGGCTGTTAAACAGATCGGCCAGGGATTCTTTGCCGTTCGGCCCCTCAAAGATGTAATTCTTTTCAACCCTGACCCAGGGCAGATTGCGCCGCCGGGCACGGAGTGCATCGTATTCGCGCGTGAGCTGCTTCTCTCGGGCGAGCAGTTCTTTACGTGCTGCGAGCCATTCCTCTCGGGTCACTACTTTAGGCTTTTCCAACGTCGTCGGCATTTCCATTGCTCCGGTTTGGATTCGAAGAATCGATTGATTTTTTGCGCGATAGCCTGAGTGCAAGCGCCGCTACTCCACCCACAGAGGTCGCCCCGGCAGCCACGAGCGCCAGGGTTGCAAAACAAAATGGACACATAGTCAACTCCCAACCGCCTCACTGGCAGATCGAACGAACGCAGCCAGTTTCGACAGTCTCCTCGCCATTCAGAACCACATTTCCGTTTACCAGCTTGTCTTTGCTGCGTCCTTTCAGTTCTCGAACGCCGCTTGGGGATGGCGTCATCCCGTATTCCTTCACCGGTTGATCGAACGGGCCGACCTTGAATCGACACCCGGTCGGAAAAAAATCTAATATTTGAATATGGCCGTAGATGCCGCAGCGGCGGTCGAATCCGTCTATCGTTCGGATTGGGGCAGGATAGTGGCGACCCTGATTTCCCTCTTGGGAGACTTCGAGCTAGCGGAAGAGTATGCGCAAGAAGCATTTGCGGCCGCTCTCGATCAATGGCCGGTGTCTGGAGTGCCCGAATCGCCGCGAGCCTGGATCGTTTCCACCGCTCGTCACAAAGCGATCGATCGGCTGCGTCGTCAGACTTTGTTTACGGAAAAACTTCAGCCCCGGCTTGAACACGAACTGCCTTCGGTCGTCGCACCGCCGGAGCTTGCCGAAGAGGAAATCCCCGACGAGCGGCTGCGCCTGATCTTCACCTGTTGTCACCCATCTTTGGCGCCGGAAGCTCAGATCGCGCTGACGTTGCGCACGCTCTGCGGCCTCGAAACCGACGAGATCGCAAGAGCCTTCCTGGTGCCGACCGCGACCATGGCGCAAAGGCTGGTCCGCGCGAAACGAAAGATCCGCGATGCCCGCATCCCTTATGTCATTCCCGCCGGTCCAGAAATGCTGGAGCGCCTGGACGCCGTGCTCTCCGTTATTTATCTGGTCTTTAACGAGGGATACGTCGCAACTCGGGGCGAGCGACTGATTCGCGCCGATTTGTGCAGCGAAGCGGTTCGTCTGGGACGGGTTGTGCAAGACCTGATGACGCCGCAACCGCCGCCAGAAGCAACCGGGCTTCTGGCTCTGATGCTCCTGCACGATGCGCGGCGTGAGGCTCGCGAGGATGAAACGGGACAAATCGTGTTGTTAGAGAAACAGGATCGTGGCCGATGGAATCACGCCCAGATTGCCGAAGCTCTGCCGTTGGTTCGCGAGGCTATTCGCGACAATGCAGGTCCGTATGCATTGCAGGCCGCGATCGCTGCCGAGCATTGCAAGGCCGCCAGAGCTGACCAGACCAACTGGCGGGAGATTGTCCAGCTTTATGATCAATTGGAGCGCATTGACTCATCCCCGGTGATCTCGCTGAATCGCGCGGTCGCGGTCGCAATGGCAGAGGGCCCGAAATCCGCTCTTGCGCTCATCGATTCTCTTGCGCAAGCTGGGGATCTCGACGACTACCATCTTTTCCACGCGACTCGCGCCGACCTGCTGCGCCGCGTCGGTTCGTTCGCCGACGCCGCGGAAAGCTACGCACGAGCGATCGAGCTCGCGGGCAATCAACGTGAACGCGTCTATCTGCAGCAGCGGCTGAACGAGGTGAGAACCGCTTCGATAACCAAGTAAGAGTCGCACGCATCAGGCAGACATTCAAAGATCCTCTCCACAAAGGGGACAAAGTACGGGAGAGGAACCGGCGTTGCATGACTTCGTGGTCCTTGTGTCCCTGATGGTTGGCGAATTTGGGCGCTGGTTCATAAAACTGTAGAAGCTTGAATGCGCCATGAAGTATCATCCCCGGTACCTTCCAAACCTTCGAAGGGAAACAGGCATGGCCGGACAGGGCGTGCAACGCCGCCAAGTATTGCGCAGTCTGGGAATCGCCGCAGCCGCCGCGCATTTTCCGGGATTCAGCAAGTGGGCATTCGCCTGCGGCCACGCCAACCCTGCAACGCAGATCAAGCCTGCGCAGTACGCGCCTCAATTCTTCACCGCAGGTGAATATGCGATGGTGGAGCGCCTGACGGAAATCATCATCCCGAGCGACACGTCTCCCGGCGCGAAGGAAGCCGGAGTTGCCGAGTTCGTCGATTTCATGGTAGCCAGCGATCCCAGCGCTCAATATCCGTTTCGCCTGGGATTGGCCTGGCTCAACGCGCATAGCGAGCGGAAAGAGGGGAAGAAATTCCTGGAGCTCACGTTGGAACAGCAAAATTCCCTGCTCGAGCCACTCGGCTTCAAAGACAAGGCGCGTCCAGGCGAGGAAGACGGCCGAGTGTTTTTCAAACTGATCCGCGAATACGCGGTCACCGGTTTCTATACCAGCGAAATCGGCTACAAGGAACTCGACAATCCGGCGCTGAAATTTTATTCCGAATCGCCGGCGTGCCCGCACAAAGGCGACCCCGAACACCTTAACCTTGCGCCGCCTGCCTGAGGCGTAGACGAACCCTATGCCCAAGAAAATCTATGACGTGATCGTGATTGGAACCGGGGCCGGCGGCGGCATGACAATCAAAACGCTCTGCGAAGCCGGACTGAAAATTTGCGCGCTGAATGCCGGACAGCGGCTCACTCCGGAAAAAGATTTTCGTTTCCACCGCATGCCCTGGGATATGAAGTTTCGTGGACTGGACGATCCCAAGCGTGGTTCCGAATCGTTCGGCTACATGGATAACGAATACACCAAAGCGGCGTGGGATCACGAAATCCCTTTTACCGTAGCTCCCGGGACCAAATGGTTCTGGCCGCGCTGTAAAGCAGTCGGTGGTAAAACAAATTTTTGGGGACGCAGTTCCGCGCGCTTCGGCGAGATTGATCTTCGCGCGGCATCGCGCGACGGCCACGACGTTGATTGGCCGCTCGCCTATGACGAGATCAGTCCATATTACACGCGTGTCGAGAAAATGATCGGAGTGGCCAGCACGGTGCAGAACCGACCCAGCAATCCCGATGGATTTTATCTTCCGCCGTTCAACTTCCGCTGTTTCGATCACATTCTACAGGCCGGTTGTGAAAAAGTTGGCATTCCCTATTTACCCGATCGCTGCGCACAACTCACGCAGGCGCATGAAGGACATCCCGCGTGCCATTTTTGCGGCGAATGCACGACCGGCTGTGATGTTGGAGCGTTTTTCTCCACGCCATATTTCCTTTTGCCGAAGGCCGAAGCGACGAATAACCTGGAACTACGAACCGACGCGCTGGCCAGGAGCATTCTTGTCGACGAAAACGGACACGCGGCCGGAGTGGCGTACATCGACCGCAAAACCAGAGAGGAAGTCGAAGTGTACGCACGAGCGGTCGTGGTGGCTGCGTCGTGCATCGAATCGGCGCGCATCATGCTGAATTCGAAATCGCGGCACTGGCCCGACGGCATTGCCAACTCCAGCGGGCAGGTGGGACGAAACCTCTGCGATCATCTTTACGGCGAGTCGGCTCGCGGATATCTGCCGCAACTGCTCGGCCAGCCCAGTTTTCCCGATCACGTGGCGGATTCCACGATCGCCTGGATGCCGCGCTGGCAGAACCTGAAAAATCCGCACGAAGAAGAGTTCATCCGCGGATATTCGGTTTACCCCGACGGCGGATGCGAAGAATTCCCTTGGTTCGCTCACCGTCTCGACGGCTTCGGCTCATCGTTCAAACGCGAGGTCAAGCGCCGCTATCCCACGCCAGTGAGCTTCGGCATTCAAGCACCGTCGTTGCGCTCGGACACGAATTTTGTCGATCTCGACCCTGAGGTGAAAGATCCCTACGGCATACCTGTCGCGCGCATTCACTTCCAGTGGGACGATAATGTGCTGAAAATGTGGGAGCACTCAAAGCAAGTCTGCGCTGAGGTTTTGCACGCTTCCGGCGGTGTGTGGGAAGGCGCGAATGACCATCCGGAAATTCCCGGCTGGAGCCTGCACGAGACTGGAACCTGTC
>JASHRE010000648.1 GCA_030037515.1 Candidatus Sulfotelmatobacter sp. | reverse complement strand
GCCGTGCAGACGAGCCGTGAAAATCTTGGGCGCCAGCTCGCCAAGGAATCTCCGGTGGAGGCCGACCTGGTTGTGCCCGTACCCGACTCAGGTGTCACCGCAGCCGTGGGATATGCCGCCGAAAGCGGCATTCCATTCCGTTTCGCGCTGATCCGCAACCATTACGTTGGCCGCACTTTTATTGAACCGCAGCAAAGCGTCCGCGACTTCGGAGTCAAGCTGAAACTGAATCCGGTGCGCTCGCTGCTGGAGGGCAAACGCGTCGTGCTGATTGACGATTCCATCGTGCGCGGCACGACCAGCCGCAAGATCGTTCGCATGATTCGCAACGCGGGCGCGCGCGAAGTTCACATGCGCATTTCCTGTCCCCCGACGATTTCATCCTGTTACTACGGCGTCGATACGCCTTCCCGAAGCCAGTTGATCGCGGCAAATAAATCAATCGACGAAATTCGCGAATATATCGGCGCCGATTCGCTGGCCTATCTTTCGCTCGAAGGTTTGAAAAAAGCTTGCGGGGAAGGCGAACCCACGAAGTACTGTACGGCGTGCTATACCGGGAATTATCCCACCGACATCATCGACGTGGAAGAAATTCTTCCGGCCACCGTGCGGCGGTGATTCCGTCATTCCTGGGCTTCTGCAGTTCCCATGTCTCGCAAAATCGGCGACACATCGGGCACAGGTTAAGGATCTCGAGGTTTTCTCGCCCGCAAAACGCGCGGGATCGACTGCAGGTCCGAAAGGATCGATATCTGGTCCCAATCGTGCAGGAGTTCTTTGCTTCGCTTGGCAATCGTCCCGCTGATCTCCATCACCATCCAGCCTGTCGGACGCAGCGCCGCGCGCGCCTGCGGGATCAGCCGCTCGATGATTTCAAGTCCCGTCGGCCCGGCGAAAACCGCCTCTCGCGGCTCGAACTTGCGAACTTCCAACTGCACCTGGTCCGCTTCCGATTCGCCCACATACGGGGGATTCGAAACGACAAAATCAAATTCCGAACCAATCCCTTCGAGCAGATTCGCATGATGAAATCGAATCCGATCTTCCAATCTGAGTCGTGCCGCATTGGCCCGCGCGATCTCCAAAGCCGCATAGGAAACATCGGTCGCGTGAATTTCTGCCTTTGGCAGTTCCTTGGCCAACGCCAGCGCGATGCAACCTGATCCTGTGCCGACATCGACAATCCTGATCACGCGGGGCGGGCTCTCCTCGCCAGGTTCGCGCGCGCGGGCGAGTTCGGGAACACTCTCCACGACGTGCTCCGTCTCCGGCCGTGGAATCAACACCGCCGGCGTCACGATCAAGTCCAGCCCCCAAAACTCCTGATGCCCGGTGATGTACTGCGCCGGAACTCCGCGCGCCCGCTCATCCAGCGCAGACCCGTAGCGAGCCTGTTCATCTTTCGTCAGCTCGCGCTCGGAATGCGCGTACAGATACGCCCGATCGCAATCCAGGGTGAACATGAGCAGCAGTTCGGCATTCATGCGCGGCGAAGGAACTCCCCTCGCCGTCAGTCGCTCGATCGCCGAGTGCAGCGCAGGTTTCAATTGCACAGAGCTATTTGATCACGGAGCTTCAAGGAAACTCGAACCGTGATCACGAGTGAGGGTTACGCGGCGGGATTTCGGCGCGCAATTTCTGCATCCAGCACACCGGCAAATGCCACCCACGCCGCGTAGGGAACGAACACGCCCGCGGCGGCCCGATCCACGTTCCGCGCCGCGGAGATGTACGACAGCAGCATTCTTTCCAGTGCAACCACGTCGCCCAGCGCGGCCAGAGTATGGCGCTGCCCAAAAAACAACTTCGACCACCGCGCATTCGCGGCCAGCTGCGCCATCCAAAGCCCCAGCGCCCGATTGCGTTCGCGGGATGGTGGCGCGCACCAGATCCTCCATCCGGACCACGCAATCAGCGCGTACAGTGCCGTCCAAACGACCGGGAACGCTTCATCACGCGGGGCGAAGCTCGGTTTGTCGAGCTCTCGGTACCAGGAGCTCCGGTCTCGATTGCGACTGTATCGCGCTCCGTACCATGCAGCTGCCGCCGTTGCAGCCCCAAATGCCGCAAACGCAATCAGTGAACTGGACTTGCTCTTTGCCATGCCATTTAGGTGAGTTGCAGCCCGGGCAGGTTGCCCACTCAGACCAGGCTCGCCGCTTCTTGTTTCAGTTTTTCAGCCTGATAGTGCGTAACCAGCGCTTCGATCAGGGGCTGTATTTTCCCATCCATGACGGAATCGAGCTGATGAATCGTAAAGCCGATCCTGTGATCCGTGAGCCGGTTTTGGGGAAAGTTGTAGGTTCGGATTTTTTCGCTGCGGTCGCCCGACTTGACCATCGCGCGTCGCTCTTTGGCCAGCGCTTCCTGCTGCTTTTCCATCTCGATCTCATAGAGTCGCGCCCGCAGCACGCGCATGCCCTTTTCGCGATTCTTGATCTGCGATTTTTCGTCCTGGCAGCTGACGACCGTGTTCGTCGGAATGTGCGTGATGCGAACCGCCGAATACGTGGTATTCACCGATTGCCCGCCCGGTCCCGACGAGCAGAACGTGTCAATGCGCAGGTCCTTGGGTTCAATTTTGATGTCCACGTCTTCCGCTTCCGGCAGCACCGCAACCGTCACCGCCGATGTATGCACACGGCCCTGCTGCTCGGTCTCCGGCACGCGCTGTACCCGATGCACGCCGCTTTCATATTTCAACTGCGAGTACACTCGATGGCCTTCAATGATTGCGATCACTTCCTTCAGGCCGCCGACTGACGATTCCGAAGTCGAAAGCACTTCCACCTTCCAGCGCTGGCTCTCTGCGTAGCGCGAGTACATCCGGAAGATCTCGGCCGCGAACAGTGTCGCCTCGTCTCCGCCCGTTCCGGCGCGGATTTCGAGAATCACGTTCTTCTCATCGTTCGGATCCTTGGGCAGCAGCAGAACTTTCAGTTCCTCCTCGACCGCACCCACCCGCGACTCAAGCTTCTCGAGTTCCTCTTGCGCGTACGCGCGCATGTCTGGATCCTTTTCCTCGGCCAGCATCGACTTGCTGTCGGCAATGCCCTTGTTCAGATCCTTGTATTGGCGATACTTCTCCACCACCGGAGTGATCTCGCTATGGGCCTTGGCAGTCTTCTGGTATTTGGCCGAGTCGCTAACGATCTCCGGCGACGCCAGCGCCTGCGTCAGTTCTTCATAGCGCGCTTCGATTTGGTCTAATCTTTCAAACATCGGTCTTTAGTCGCTGGTCGTCGGTCGCTGGAACCCGAGGCTGCATTTCCGCGAAAGCCATCGCTTGAATTGTTAAGCGATCGTCGGATCGCATCTGATGTTGATAATAGCCTTTGCGCCTCTTCATCCGATAAGTATTCTAATTCCTGTGCGATCGTGATCCGGGTTTGTACTTCTAAAAGCGAAGCTCGCACATGCAAAACAAAATTCCCGAATTCTCGGGTGGGGACCGATGCCCCTTTCCTTTTGCAATCTTGCGGTGCGGAAACCCGCCCGGCGAACTCGCCGAGTCAGCCCGTAAAGCTCGTGCCCGGGAAAGCCCGAAGAGCTTGATCCACATCGGCCGCAAACCTTATCCATATTGCCAAACTCTCAGATCCTTGAACGATGCCGACTTGTGGCCCTCCATCCCCACCGTATGCGCAAAAAACGATGCGGGGCCGGCGACTAACGACAAAAGACTGACGACGATTTTTCCCAGGTGGGGATGCTAGGCAATCACCAACTCGCCGCCACGATCTTTTTCGAGTGACATGGCTTGTTCAAGGGCTGCGATCGCGCACTCGGCTTGCGCATCCGACGGAGGCTGCGTGGTGATCCGCTGCAGCCACAGGCCGGGGGCCGTCATCAGCGCGAAAAGCGATCCGCGACGCTTGGCCGCGAAGCGAATGATCTCATAGGAAACACCGGCAATGATGGGCAGGAGAATAATCCGGGAAGCAAAACGCGCCGAAAACGTCGTAAACGGGATCAGCATGTAGAAACCGATCGAGATCAGCATCACGGTCATAAGGAAACTTGTCCCGCAACGCGGATGAAACGTCGAATACTTCTGCACCGCCGCCGTCGTAAGCGGATCGCCATTCTCAAATGCGAACACCGTTTTGTGTTCCGCTCCGTGATACTCATATACGCGGCGAATGTCTTTCCACAGCGATACACCCCAGATAAACATCAGGAACAAGCCGAGCCGGATCACGCCATCGACAAGGTTGAAAATAATCTGTCCGCCCAGCGCCGGATTCCACCGCTTCAGCTCGGTCGCGGCCAGCAGCGGGATGTACTTGTACATGAAAATGAAAAATGCCAGCGAGATCACGATATTGATCGCGGCCAGCCAATTGCTGAACTTTGCAGCTTTCTCACTACTCCCAGACTTCCCCGGCGGCGCTTCCGTTTTAACGCTTTGTCGCGCAGGTTCCTCGCTCTGCATGACCTCTTCAATGGCCACGTTGGCTGAAAATCGCAATGCCTGATACCCCAGCTTCATCGCATAACCAAGGGTCATCACCCCGCGCACAACCGGCCACGCCATCCATCTGTGCTTGTCGGAAGGCCGCTCTAGCGGTTCGCTCATGGTGACGACTTCGCCCGACGGTTTGCGGCAGGCGATCGCCCATGCGTGCGGAGAACGCATCATCACGCCTTCCAGCACGGCTTGGCCGCCGACCAGCGTTTCTTCACCGCTTTCAAGAGCGGGAAGAAGCTGCACCGCAGTCAGAAACCTCGCATAATCTCGAAAAAAACCCACGGAAATTAGATGATCCTTCTTAGCAGCTCGAACCATCATTAGGGTATCACAGCGCAATCCGAGCCACCCTTGATGCTATATCGTCGATGCATAAGTCTAGCATTTTGAAAGTGCGGTTCTCGCCGCCAGGCGCCTTAGTGCACACTAGAAGAATGCGGAAGTTCGTCCTCGCCTGTGAGGCCATTGCGGCCACCACGAAGAAGCTCCAGAAAATCGGCATCGTCTCCGAATACCTCAAATCGGGCTCGATCGATCAGGCCGCGATCTCGGCCATCTTCCTCTCCGGACGTCCATTCCCTGTGTGGGAGGAAACCACCCTGCAGATTGGCGGGCGCTCGCTTTGGCAGATCGTCGCGGAATTGTCCGGCAAGAGCGAGGACGAAATTTCCGTTTCCTACCGGCGCCATGGCGACTTGGGGGCGGTTGCTGGCGAGGTATTGCCTGAACGCCCCGATCGGGGCCTCACCGTCATCGAAGTCGAGCGTATCTTCCGCCAAATCGCTGCAACTCGAGGTGCGGGGCCAAAA
>JASHRE010000647.1 GCA_030037515.1 Candidatus Sulfotelmatobacter sp. | reverse complement strand
CCCACGTCAGCACGGCGATTAGCGCGACGGAGATCAGATAGTGCTCCCACCAGGTCATGCGCGGCACGTAGTACACAACGTAATCGGTGAATAGGACGGCATAAATCCCACCCAGCAGAAATGACGCCGACCAGTTCCACCAGCCCGCCAGAAATCCCCAGAAATCGCCAAATGCCGCGCGCGTCCACCGATAGAATCCGCCCTCGACGGGCATCGCGGTGGTGAGTTCCGCCGAAACCAGCGACACCGGGATGCACCAGAAAAACGGGAGCACCAGCAGGTAGATCAGCGTGATCCCCGGCCCCGAAGTCGTGATCATGTCCTCGAGCCCGAATGGCCCCCCGGTGGTATAGGAGAACATGACGAAGACGAGGTAGAACAACCCCGCCTTGCGCAGAGTGGAAGGCCGGGAAGTCGTTGTGTCGGTCGTATTCAAAGTGATTTACGCGGAGGGAATTGTAGATGATTGACGGAGCGTTCGATCGCAGAATCCGCACGCCAGACGGTGAGTGAGAGACCCATCATCAACCAGCGACACTCCGTTGGGCCGTCGAACCCGCATTTTGCGCAAGCGTGGAACTCTGCTGGGTTTCACTGGACTGTTGCATGAGACGGTATTTGCGCGGGAAGAGACACGGTGAAAGTCGTGCCTTTGCCGGGCGCGCTATGTACTTCAATTTTCCCTCCGTGCTGACGGACGATCCCGAACGCGCTGGACAACCCCAGTCCCGTGCCTTTGCCCTCGGGTTTGGTGGTGAAGAACGGCTCGAAGATTGCAGACTGAATTTCGATGGGAATACCAATTCCAGTGTCGGTGATCGATATTTGTATGAGCTCGCCTTGTTTGCGTGGATTTGGTTCCTCCTCAGCCAAATCCCCGTGCTTTCGCGCCGCAACATGAGTCGCGATCGTAAGTCCGCCGCCGTCCGGCATCGCGTCCAGGGCGTTCACAATCAGGTTGACGAGAACCTGTTCGATTTGAGAGGAGTCGCCATAAACTGCCGGAAGGTCGCTCGCGAGATTTAGGGTGAGTCGCATGTCGTCGCGCAGGAGTGGTTGAGTGAGGCGCAGCACGTCGCGAACAATTTCATTGACATTCAGTGAGCCAAGGTGAAGGTCTTGGCTTCGGCTGAATTGCATAAGTCGCCGGATGAGTCCGGCGGCTTTGTTGGCGGCATCCGAAATCTGGTCAAGGCGAGCAGCGAGTTGTTGTGAATAGCCGCCATCCTCTCTGGCGAGGGCAACGTTGCTCGTAATTGTGTTCAGAACGTTGTTAAAGTCGTGTGTGAGCCCGGCTGCCAGCGATCCGAGGGTCTCCATCCGTTGCAGTTGTGCAGCCGCTCTGCGTACTTCAACTTCTGCAGTCTCATCCACGAGGAGCACGACGACACCTTCGAGGCCCATACTGCAGAATCGATAAGCCCCCTCCATCAGCCATCTTGTTTCTCCGTTCGGCTTTTTGAGACGGATCTCCTGAGATTCGACAGGCTCGTTTTTCAGCGCTCGAATCACCATCGATTCCGCAAGAGGGATTTCATTGCCTGTGGAATCCTCGAAGCGGAACTGGCTTCGCAAGTCTGTAAACCGTCCGCCTTCTGCCGCTCTCGTGGCCTCAAACAACTGCAGCGCGGTGCGGTTTGCAAATACAACCCTTTCGTCGCGATCGACTACCAAAAGCGCAACACCGATGTCCTCAAGAATGGTTTGCAGCAGGCCCGGGGGCTGGAGTCCAAATACGGGCATGATGTAAGTATGCCATTTTTTACTCTGCTCATCCGGAGTGACGCTTCCCACAGGAATGATTGGCCATCGAGATGGGAACATGGTTTTTCACGGAGAAGCACGGCGACGGTGCCATCGTGCATTTTCGGAGCTTTCCTACCACCGAGGTCAGAGCTTGGGGGCGTTCGCTGACCAGCAAGCTGCCCATGCTAAAGAAGAAAACCATCTTCGGAGGCAGGCATTTGCCCTTTGCGGCCCGAGTCGGGCTCTTGAAACTGGATCAATGAACGCCATTGATTTTCCGACGGCCACCAATCGCAATCGTGTGGTGGCACGTTCCAAGTCCCAGTGGGTCCCGAACGTGCGTCGCCCCCCCCGCGCGCCCGACTGCCCCCTGTCCCTTTGGTCACCATCCGGATGTTCCTTTCGTTTGCGCCTCATTACACTTTTGGGCCGCGACAGCATACCGCTTGCCGGGTTCTGCTAAAGAGAGCATGACTGAAACCAGACCCAGTCTTGGGCCTGCGGAGGGGCTATGCAGCAAGGCTTATTCCGGAGTTTGGTCGCAGCACTATTGCTGAGCGGCGCAGCCTCTGGGCAGTCACAGTCGGACCAGTCGCTTGGCGATGTGGCGCGCGCCAACCACGCGAAACAGCAGGCGCAGGCAGCGTCCGGGACTCTGCCCAAAGTCATTACAAATCAGGATCTGCCAGCCGACCCGCTGGGAGTTCCCGAATCCAGCCCCTCGGATCCGATGACCGAAGTATCGGGCGTCGACCGCCCGGACCGTTACGCCGATCAACAGCTGACCAATCGCCTGGCCGCCGAGCAACGCGCGACTGGGCAGTGGCGAGCACGAATTCAGGACCAGGAAAACCGCATCGCCGATCTTCAGTCCCGCATCGACCACCTGAATGCTACGATCCATAACTCGGTCGGCACGGCGCAGTATGACACTCCGGTAAACCGCTATCAGGCCATTCAAATGGAGCGCCTCGCGATGATGCAGCAGATGCTCGATCAGCAGAAACGAAGACTGGCAACGATGGAAGATCTAGCCCGCCGCGCCGGCATGAACCAATAAACGAGTGCTCGCAAGCTTGCCGGAGGACACTGGCAAGCAACGTTCAACATTTAGGACAAGTGCCGGGCTTGGTTGGGGACGCCGACGCTGGGAGAGCGTTCATGCGTGGTCCCCCTCTCCTGCGTTGCTGTTGGCTTCTGACGCTGCTGGCGACTGCGGCAGCAATCCCCTCAAACTTTGCCAGCGCAGCGGGCAATCCCCGCCGATGGTGCCGATCATTCCAACCTGTGCGCCCATCTTCGAGGTGTATCTTCGTCGGCCTCACCGGATCCGGAGAGGCCGAACCCGGCCAAAGCGGGCCCACTTCACGCTTGCGCCGAGCTCTGGATGCTACCAGTCTGTGCACACCCGGATGCTTAGGATTGAACCGAATGACCACCGTTTGCGCCCGCCTATCGGCAGCGTAGGTTTCAGCTGGCCTGGCGAGAAAAAACCCTCGCATCCCAACCCGTCTTAAAAGGAGCCGTCGACCGCACAAGAGCAGTCGATGTCGACAAACCGCCCCCGGGCGCGCGGACTTCGGCTGCTTCCACCGTTGGCTTCGGCAGTTGGCCACGAATGCCGCCCACGAAATGGATACCGGCGGCGCAATGCGTGGGCCAGAACAATCGGCGCAATGGCAAGCACGATTCTGGCGGTTGCCTTCTTCGTTTCCGCGTGTTCCTCGAAACCGGCAACTTACACCGAGCGGGAGACTTTCACAATTACCGGTCGCACTCAGAACCCTTCGCAAGGGTGTGTGGCCAAGCCATCGATTAAGGCCCACTTTCCACGCCTCTAGCCGGTGCGATCGAGTTGTTGCTCCTTCTTCGCACGTGCCAGGCCCAGCTGCTCGATTGCTGACGTCATACTGTTACGAGCATCCTTCGCATACTCTTTTAAAAGATCATCGGTTTGGAGCGGTAGAACCTCTCCGAGACACTCTTCCAGTCGGCTCACCAACCAATCAATGAGTTGTATCGTACGGTCGCCCCGCTGGACCGTGGGGTCATCATCAGGAAATGCCATTCCCTATGTCCTCCCATGCAACGATAGCACCGAGTCCCCGTCTGTCACTGCCGATCACAGTCACACGAGAGTCGATTGTTGGAAACAAGGCCATCGGGCTCAAAATCCTGGAACAAATTGAACCTGATCAGAGAGGTCATCTGTGGCCGGGCCACGTCGCGTCCTCCGCCGAAACAGCATGAGCCGGTGATACGGCCTCGCCAGCGAAGGTTTCGAGGTAGCAGCCCGCAATGAAGCACATTTCGCCCGTCTGCAGGCGATCGCGTTTTATGGGATAAGCGGGCGTTCGACACAAGGCTCCAAGAACCCACCCACGATCCATTTTTTCGCGATCATCGGCCGGGGAGGAAGACGGCTATTCGCCAAATCGGACCAAGGCATCACGCCATCCCAAACGCAACCGACGTCCAGGCCAGGCGACGGGATGTGGATGTCGAGCGAGGTAAGCCCAAGTATCAGAATCACGCCGCCAGTATGCCGCTGAGCGCCCCTTCCAGTTCCAGCAGTTTGCGCTTGATCTCCAGCCCGCCGCCGTAGCCGCATAGCGTTCCGTCGGACGCAATCACGCGGTGGCACGGCACGACAATCGCAATCGGATTCCGATTGTTCGCCATCCCGACCGCACGAAAACCGTTCGGCTTGCCGACCGCGCGGGCTATGTCGGCATAGGTACGGGTTTCGCCGTAAGGAATATCGAGCAGCGCTCGCCAGCAAGCGACTTGAAACTCTGTCCCGTGCAGATCGACCGGAAACGTGAATTGCTTCCGGACTCCGGCGAAATATTGCTCAAGTTCTCCTGTGTAGACCTGCATCTCAGCGTCCGAGTCGACGAAGTCGGTCGCGTTGTTGGAACGCCGTCTGGAATACTCGCCGTTTCGCGCATTCTCCGAACGCAAATCTCTTGGATTCGGACGAATCGTCTGCTGACCCGGCAATCGCCGATCAAACTCCAACGCAACCAGCCCCTGCTCCGATGCCGCCAAGAACAGCGGTCCGACTGGCGACGCAAACGTCGTGCATCGAAGAAGTTCCATCTCATAGCTCCCCAATCCGACTCGCTTCCATATTACGCGTGTCCTCGCCGGCATTGACAGAATCCTCACTTTCGCCGACATTGTTGTCCGTAAATGCCAGCCCACCCTGTGAGACGAACTGTTTTCATCGCCGCCGTCGTTGTGCTCGCGCCGCTCGCGATCGTGAGCCTGGCGCTACGCGCCACCTCCGAATGGCAGACGATCGGCCAGACGCAGAATGGCGACATCGTCGCCATCAGTTCGGTGCGCGTGCTCAAGAAGGACCTGCGCGTCGCCCTCGTGCGCATCGATTACAAGCATCCCACGCAACTTCCGCAAGGGCCGCCCTTCGTCCAATTGCGCGCCCGCGTTCACTTCAACTGCACGACCGGCGTTGCAACTCCCACCACGGTATGGTTCTACAGCCGCGATCGCAACGGACGCTTCGTTGTCACCCACAAGGCCGTGCACGACAGCCAGTTTGGGCAGGAATCCGAAGGTGGCTTCGCGGAGATGCTTAGCCACAGCGTCTGCAGCCAGGGGAAGTAGGCGGCTTTCACCTCTCCGCAAACGCCACATACACGCCGCCCGACTTCGATTTCAGATCTTTTCCGCCCCCGGCGGCGATTACCACAAATTGCCGTCGTTTCACTTCATACGTAATCGGCGTAGCGTTCCCCGCAAAGGGCAAGTCGGCCTCCCACAGCAGGGCGCCGGTCTTCTTGTCGAAGGCGCGAAACTTCTTGTCGAAATTTGTAGCTCCGATGAAAAGCAACCCTCCCGCCGTCACCAGAGGCCCGCCATAGTTTTCCGTTCCTGTATTTTTCATTCCCTGTGCCGCCAGTTCCGGATATTCGCCCAGTGGAATCTTCCAGATGTACTCGCCTGTGTTGAGATCGATCGCGCTCAGCGTCCCCCACGGCGGTGCCACGGCGGGATATCCGGCTGGGTCGAGAAATTTCCAATATCCGGTGAAGTGGTATTTCATGCGCGGCACAACCCGACCAGCGCTCGAAACTTCTTCCTTGTCTGACACTCCGCCGCTCATCACATAAGAAAGCAGGCTGAACATCTGATCGTCCGACAAATTCGGAAATCCCGGCATCCGTCCCCGGCCGCTCCTAATGGTGGCTGTAATCTGCGCGACCGACAGCTTCCCACCTACTCCGCTCAGGGCTGGAATCGTCGGAGGCGATCCTTGCATATTCTCTCCGTGGCACAGCCCACACTGGCTGGTATAAACAGCTTGGGGACTGTTTTCCTCCGTGGTCTCGGCCAGTTCTCCGGTCCAGGCGACGTCGTTCGCATTGACGTATAGTATTCCGGTCTCCGGATCGGCCGCCGCGCCGCCCCACTCCGCGCCCCCATCGAATCCCGGGAAGATCATCGTCTTCTTTCCCACCGAGAACGGAACGAACTGGCCCGCGCTGCGAAATGCCGCAAACTGCAGATCCGCCCAAGCGTGCACCTGCGGAGTGCGCGTGCTCAGCATGTCTTGGCTGAGCCGTTGCCGCGCAAACGGGGCGGGCTTGGTCGGCAGGCATTGTTCCGCCGCGGCCTGCTCTCCGGGCACATCGCTCGCCGGATATGCGCGGCACTCGATTGGAAACAACGGATTGCCATTACTCCGATCAAACAGAAATACGAAGCCTTGCTTTGACGTTTGCGCGACGGCATCGATCTGCTTTCCATCGTGGTTGACAGCCACGAGCACCGGCGGCGCGGGAAAGTCGCGATCCCACAAATCGTGGCGCACGCCCTGAAAATGCCAGATGCGCTCACCGGTTTCGGCGTTCAGCGCGATCAGCGAATCAGCAAAAAGATCGTCGCCGATGCGGTCGGCGCCGTAAAAATCAAACGCTGCCGAGCCCGTGGGAACATAAACGATCCCGCGCTTTGCATCGACCGTCATTCCCGCCCAATTATTCGCCGCACCGGTCGTTTTCCATGCATCTTTCGGCCATGTCTCATATCCAAACTCGCCCGGGTGGGGAATCGTATGAAAGGACCAGCGCAGCTTGCCGCTGCGCACGTCGTACGCCCGCACATCGCCGGGAGGCGCCGGCAAAGTCTCCGGCTCGCGCCCGCCCACAATCATCAAATCTTTGTAAATCACCGCCGGACTGGTCATGAAAATCGATTGCACAGCTGGATCGCGCCCAAGGTCTTCCCGCAGATCAATCCGTCCCTCACCTCCAAAGCCAGCAATGGGCTTGCCCGTCGCAGCGTCGAGCGCGTAAACGAAGTTCATCACGCCAACCAGAATTCTGCGGTCGCCGTTCGGCAACCCATCGCTCCAATAGGCGAGCCCGCGGTCGGGTTGGGTGCCTTTGACGCCGGAATCGAATTTCCACAACAGCTTGCCGCTGGTCGCATCCAGCGCAAAAGCTTTCTGCGTGGGAGTGATCCCGTACAACACGCCATTCAATTCAATCGGACTCGTCTGCAGTCCGCCTTCCTCGCCGGTGTCAAAACTCCAGGCGACGCGAAGCTTGCGGACGTTCTTGCGATTGATCTGCTGCAGCGCCGAATAATGATTGTTGTCGGTGGTTCCACCATAGATGGGCCAGTCATGCTGCTGCCGACTGTGATCTTTCGAGGCTGATTTCTTACCGCCGGCAGCGGCTAAGCTGACACTCACAATCGTGAGGATTATCGTGCTGGTTGTGATGAGTCGCGTTTGCAAAAGCCCCTCTCCTCTGCCCCCCGTGTGGTTAAAATAAGGGCCCCGATCAATCGCCCGATTGTAATCAACCTCAGGCCCGATTGCGGAATGAATCAAGATTTCCACACCCAGCACTTCCGTAACCGAGGCAACTACTTCCACACGCCCGGGTTTCGACTTATGCTGGGGATGAAAACTCCAGTGATCAGCCCGATTTTCAGCCACCTCGGTATGGATTCGCTCCGACTTTACCTCCTGGTCGCCGCCGGCAGCATGGCTCTGGTTGGCGCTTACGTGATGCTCCGCGGCAAACGCAAAAGTGACGATGATCTGGAGCGCGAGCGCCGCTCTTGGCTGGAAATTTCAGGCCGCATCACCGATGGCACCGTGATCGACGTTCAGGAACTCGCCCCGCAGAACAATCACCGCAGCGCTGTCATGCTCATCTACAAGTACGACGTCGCCGGCGTTTCCTACGAGTGTTCTCAGGACGTTACCCTCTTGCGGCACTGGATCAATCTTCACTCCTGCCGGCTCGGCCTGCAGACATCGATCAAATACGATCCGCAAAATCCAGGCAATTCCCTGGTCGTCTCGGAAAACTGGATGGGATTGCGGCAGTAACTTCCTGTATACCCGATTTCCAATACCAAAAAGCGTCATCTCGATCGGTAGCGCTGACAGAAACGTGCCGCGATCTACAGCGATTGGCGGTGCAAATCCGCGAGGCTGGCAGCGGGTTTCGACGAGTGCCAGCAAAACAGGGCTCTGCTCAAATGGCGCGCCACGTGCATCTAACAACATTAGGAAAATGAATGCCGAAGATAAACAAAAGTCACTTGCCTTCAACAACCAAAATACGCTATCTCTCTCGCAGCAAGCTGTAACTCCGAGGAGGGCGCGGAGTTCAGGGGGCCCAAAACGCATGATTCCGGAATCTCACCCGCTACGGCAGCTGTTTGAAGAGTTGGTCGGACGGCATTACGCGCACGAAATCGGCATTCGCGATCCGCAGATCGTCGCTTATGTTTCACACCTCCTGGCCGAGTTCTGCGACACCGAGCAGGTGTACAAGATTCGCAACGCGTCGAACCGTCCCTTGGACGATGTCGGCGAAATGCTGCTCGAATCCGATCCGGTTTACGGCCCCGCGCCCTCGTTCGACCGCGAGCGTCAGGTGCGCAAGCACATTGGCGATTACACTTTGTTTTTTGCCGGCATGTTCCCGGAGAGCATCAATCACCTCCGGTTGCGCCGCCGTCGTCTGGAAAACTTTATTGAGTGGATCAGGGCCGGCAAGGAAAGCTATTACATCGTTTCCAAATTTGAGCATTTCGAGTACGCCAAGGTCGCGCCTATGTTCGCAACCTTGTCGCACAATTTCGAAGGATGCGTGTATGGATTGAACATGGTGAAAAATGACCTCGAGGAAATGCAGCATCCCCTCGCCCGCTGCGGCGACGAATTGATCATGTAAGAAGACGCTCCGCGCCGGACAACGTCTTTAACCCGAAGTCCATCCTCGTTTGTTTCATGTGTGCAGCTCCACCGCACCGCCTCTTCGGTAAAAGCTCAAGGCCGTGCTGCCTTGCACCAGCTTGCGGAATCTTACAAGCGGGCCAAACTGATCTCCCGGATCGAACTGCTTCTCATGCTCGGCGATCACCACCGACATCGCCCAGAGCACGGGAGAATCCGCCAGCGCCACGAGCGTTTTACGGTAAGCATCTTTCATTCGATACGGCGGATCAACGAACACAACATCAGCAGCCACGTGCTCGCGCTCCATGCGCCAGAGCGCTTGCGGCAATTCCGCATGCAGAATCCGAAATCCCGTGGTTACGCCGAGGCTCTCGAGATTTTTGCGGATCAGCCCGACGCCGGCCGCCGAAGATTCCACAAAATACACTTGTTTCGCGCCCCGGCTGAGGGCTTCAATGC
>JASHRE010000646.1 GCA_030037515.1 Candidatus Sulfotelmatobacter sp. | reverse complement strand
GTCCGCTTTCGTTTGGACGGTAATACTCCTGACCTCAAGGGTGTAGGGTATGCTAATCCACCTGGCAGGCTCTGTCCGCGGAACAGAAACGTTATACTCGGGAGATTGACACTGCACCTGCAAAGCCGAGTTGGCGGTCACAATCAGAGCAACCGCTTCAAAGATCCTGTTGTACATATATCTCGTCCTTAGTCGGTCGGGCTTCGGCGGCCGAGTGCTAGACGTAGCATAATCCAAACTCTGTTGGGACTCGGACAATCTGCATTCATTTTTAGCTCAGCGTCGCGGCAAGAGACACTGGCGGGACAATCCGGCTCTGATGAGCTTTCTGGCTGAATTGTGAAAACCGGATCACCTTTCGGGCTCGCGAATGATGTCATGTCATCCGGATCGGTGTCTTGGCCGGAAAGATGTCGTCGAAAGCAGGGAAAAGAAATGCCTCGGCGCCACATTCCCACACCGGATCTGGTCGTTCCCTATGACTGGACAAGCGCGTTTGTGAGGACTTGAGGTGTTCTCTGTTCTGTGAGAACAAGAGAGTGGACAAAAAACTTCGAGCCGGCGGCTCGAGGTTCGCGAGCGAAGCTCCCGATTTTACGAACATTTTATGGAGCCCTTACTTGGATTTTGTGCGCCTTCAAATCCAATAGGGGTGAAACCGAAACGATAAGGCCCTAAACGGGAGGACAGAGTATGTGGATTGAAGCCGCAGCTCCGGAACAGATTGCAGAATTGTTCGAAAACTATCAGCGTGCGCTGGGAGTATTTGGCCCTAAGGGCAGCGAGTGCGGTTCCTGGAAGGAATCCCCACAGCAGGAGAAAACACGCACGACGGAATCCCGCGAGCATTTTGCACACCCAGGCGAAGCTGAGTGGGGTTGCTGATTTCTAGTGGACATGTATGGGGAGCCATCGAGGGACATGCTCGTGTTCCGATGGCCGGAGTTTCATGTCCATCAAACGAAATCACACCTGTTCTGTTTGGGATTGATTTTGCTCGCTCTTCACAGCATTCGACCGTAAGGGAGCGAATTTGCTGCCAAAAGTGGCTCGCCGGGCTCACTCCTGCTAATCACATCTTTCGTGAAGGCGTTCTCGGCACCGGAATTGTTCAAAAGTACCGGGTGCGAGTCACAGCCCCTTTATGAACTCCTTACGGAGTCCCCATGCCTCTCTCAGCACGGGCCGACTACAGTCTTCTAAATCGCGGAAGGTTTCCGGGTGTGAAAAAAGGCGCTCCCCGATGGAGGAGGAACAAGAAAATGCGCACGAAGTTCGCAAGCGCTCTGATCACCCTCATGCTCATGGCAGGCACGGCGTGGGGCAGCCCACTTCTGGAAGGATCGTCGGCGTTGTCCATGACAAAACGGGATGCGGTTGTGCCTGGCGCGACTGTTCAAATAAAAGACATCGCAGACAACAGCACTCGTTCAGTGACATCGGATCGGAACGGACCGTTTGCGTCTGCAAATGTAAATCTGAAACCGAACAGGTGTGGGGTTTCGGTTTACGCCGATGGATTCGCCGACTTCCAGGTGCTGCGTCTCGAGTTCTGGACGGAGGTTCCGCGATGACGCAACGAACGCTACTGGCCGTGATTCTGCTGATTGCTGGCATGTCTGCAGCCGCAACTCCACAGGTTGTTTCCTTCGCACAGAAGGCGTCCGTTCCGAAACAACCCGATACCGTTGCCATCGCGAGCGACAAAGTAATCGAGCTGCTTATTCTGATGAACACTAACAAAAACGGCAAGATCTCTAAACAGGAATTCATGAAGTTCATGTCGACTGAATTCGACAGATTGGACAAAGGCAAGGAGGGAGAACTCGATGTTCAGGAGTTGCGTCGTTCGAACCTGCAGTTCAAACACACTCCTTCGCTGGACCTAGGAAAGTAAAGCACGTTTTGCGGGCATCGGCTCGGTTATCGGTGGGCGCACGCACTTCTCGCGCAGCCTATCGCGCCGTTTGCTGAAACCGAGACCACGCCGGAAATGCACGTTCATGAGATTGAGGAGCCCATGAGGATTATCGGCGTCATGGAGCGGTCGCATATCAGGATAAACTGCCGAAATCATGTGGGCGGCTTTCGACGCCGTTTGCTTTGGTGGGGTGTTTCGCTGGTTGTCCTGGGCGTCTTTTCGGGATTCTTGGTTCTTGCAGCCGTCACAGGCAACCTACTGATTGCTTGGCTGATCG
The DNA here is from genome assembly GCA_030037515.1 of Candidatus Sulfotelmatobacter sp. Classification (GTDB taxonomy): domain Bacteria; phylum Acidobacteriota; class Terriglobia; order Terriglobales; family Acidobacteriaceae; genus Sulfotelmatobacter. The sequence goes on along the minus strand of JASHRE010000646.1, from coordinate 2,732 downwards.
TTTTGTCAGGCCTGGCGCAGTTGATCGTTGCACATCACGCCCAGCGGGCGTACAGCGCGATTTGGAAACTCATTGTCGGGTTTGCCTATGTTCTGTTTGGGGTGTACTTGATTGCCTATCCCGTCCGGGGTTTGGTTTCACTCACTATGGTTCTGGCACCCCTGTTTCTCTTCGAGGGGGTCCTCGATATTCTGGTGTTTTATCGGTTGCGCAGAATCAAAGGCTCAAGCTGGGTTCTGCTCAAAGGGACCTTGACGGTGATACTAGGAGTGATGTTCCACTTGCATTGGCCCTCGATAGCTAAGTGGGCGACAGGCGTGTTAAATAGGTGCGCGATAGGAGTGTTAGTCGGGATGAGTTTGTTCACGAGCGGCGTTACGCTTGTAATGCTTTCGTTGGCAAGCCATGAGGCTAGGGCCCAGAAAAGTCGGGACGATCCAGCGGCAAACGAATACTGGCAGATGCACAGTTGAGTGCTGCATGCATTTAAGCTCGCGGAAATTTGGCCCGTCGAGAAGACGCGCCTCCATCGGCCTCCTTCCGAGAGTTCAGCGACCTCGATGACGGACTCTGGGATTTGAGAAGACGGTTCGTGGTCGGTAGACCTGCCTAAAGCCGTCGGCCCTGCAACGCCGCTGCCCGTGCTGAGGCGAACGGGACTCTGACCGTTCCTTTGCGCTTATTGGCGTACCAATAAGTGTAATTGCGTATTTCTCGCCAACCATAGGTCAGTGGTGTGCAAAATCGATTGCCACTGCAGCCATTTAGGTGGGTTCGTCATACACGCCAATCTCGCCAACGTGGGGCATCTCTTTGCTGGCTTCCAACAGCAGCCGTACCCTCCGCGATGAGACGCGCGGAATACGAAGAATTGTCGTCGGTGCAGGTGTTTCGCCGCCTGTCAAAGTGATCCATTCCGCGCCGTTCCAGCATTGAAAACGATAGCTCCGGATGCGGCTCTGCGGGTAGTCATCCCATAGCCCGACGGGTTCCACCAGGGAAACAACGTTGAAGCTCTCCTGCTTTCTCAGATCCAATTCCAACCAGCCTGAGGTTTGCCCCTCATCCAGGTACCAACTCGATCCGAAGTCACCATCGTTCGCCTCATCCGGTCCCACGGTATCCGGGTAGGAGCTGGCATGAATGGGCTTGCCCTTCGCCAGGTTCCGCGTCGTGATCACAACGTGCTCGCTGAGTTTCGCCATGGGGCCGGAATGCTTCCATGCCTTGCCGATCTCTTCCAGCCGGCTCACAACGTTTGGCGCTAGGCGTCCTTCGCGGGTTGGGGGAGCATTCAGAATCAAGTTGCAGCGTCTGCGATTCAGTGGCTCAAGCCACTCATTCACCACGGTCGTTGCCGCCTTGAGAGGTCCATTCGCGTCCCGCTGCTTCCAGAACCAACCGTCCGTAAGGGTCACACACGAAACAGCCGGAACGTCGCTGTCTTCCGGGACCTTTTGTCCGGCATTCTGCTCGAACGCCTTCACATCGGAATAGTAGAGTCCACCCGAAGGATATTGACTGGCGTTGAGGTCGCAGAGCAGGCAGTTGGGCTGGAGATTCTTGATATGCTCGTAGATTTCGTGGAACGGTACCTCTTCATAAGTGATACGGCTCCACGGTGCATCCCATCCATCCGTGATGAGGATGTCGACCTCTCCATAGCCAGTGAGCAGTTCCGTCAGCTGATCTTTGATGAGCCTTACCTTGGCCGGAGTGATGTTGAAATGGCGGATATCATCGCGCAGCGACAAAATCGAATAATAGAGGCCCACCTGCAGGCCCGCCTTCCGAAACGAATTCACATAGGCGCGCACGATGTCGGTCGAATGCGGTGCCTGCCCCACGCTTGCCGCCAATGTCTTTGTCGGCCACAGGCAGAAGCCATCGTGATGCCGGGTTGTCAGGCAGCCCCAGGTCATGCCGGCCGACCGAGCCGCCGCGGCCCATTGATCCGTGTCGAGAGCGGTGGGGTGAAAAAGATCAGGGGGTGACGTAGGATCACCCCATTCGCGGTCCTGAAATGTTGCCATGTTGAAATGCATGAACATGCCGAAACGCAAATCCACAAACCGCTGTTGCAGATCGAGGAGTGCCCGTTCGCGACGCGGACTTACGCGATGAGCTTCGTTCAGTTCCACCGCAGCGCTGTGATTACCGGTCAGCATTGCAGCCGTCGCAGATTGGGCAGCCAGCCGGAAAAACTCTCTTCTTGTTGTCATTAGAACCCTACCTGGCTTCGCGCCGTTGCGGCTTTTACCCTTGTGGATGAAACGCAGAATCACCTTTTCAAAGATGCGTTCAGTAAAACTTTGATCGGGTGGTCCCCGCAACCATCGAAAAAACAGCGGGCCGTTGAGCGCATTGATGAGATGCTATTCTCAATTTTCCAACGACCACATGCCGCACGCTCGTGCCGCCGTCAGTTGGACCATCGAGCATCCAATCTGACCACGCTATCAAATTCCCAACCCATGAAAGCATTAAATGCTATTCCGTTGTTTCCGCCCAATGTTGGCTGTCTATGGAGGGAGTTCCCGATGTGGTACACCTTTACAAGGGGAAACGTTTTTGTGTTGGCACTCCGAGTTTTCATCCTGCCTTGCGAGCGCTCTGATGCTGGCGCCTGTCGCGAGGTCGACGTGCCGGCAAAGCTTCCCTTGTTGCTTTCTCCGTATTCTTTTCCAGCCGAATTCGTTACCGTCTCGTCGAAGCCGTCGTCATCCCCTGCG
>JASHRE010000645.1 GCA_030037515.1 Candidatus Sulfotelmatobacter sp. | reverse complement strand
GTTCCTGAGTCGGAGACGAATTTCTTCTCCAAACCATGGCGCAAAGAAATAATTGGTTTGACAACTCCAACCCCAGATAACGGGCGTTAGCGTATCAAGGGCCAAGGCTGCGCGTGAGTGGCGCACGCCGGACTGTGGTACCTAGCGTCGTCTCTGCCTCGCCGCTTCATACAGCACTATGCTCGCGGCCACTCCGGCGTTCAGGGATTCCACGCGCGGAGAATGCGGGATCGCGATGGTCTCGGCCATTTGCGCTATCAAGGATTTCGGCAGACCTGCGCCTTCGCCGCCGATGAAAATTGCCGCCGCGCCCGCAAATCCTGCCTGATCGAGGGGTGTGCCTTTGTGCGAAGACGTCGCGATCGCGCGAACACCGTTTTCGCGGAGTTGGGTAACAATCGCACCCAATCCGCCGGCAGCTTTCGCTGACACAACCGGCAGTCGAAATGACGATCCCGCCGAGGCGCGAATGACTTTCGAATTGAATCGGCTGACCGTGCCATCGCCCAGAATCACGCCTGCGCCACCGAAAGCTTCAGCGGATCGCAGGATCGTTCCAAGGTTGCCAGGATCTTGCAATCCAACGACTGCCACCATCGGCCCAAGTTCTATGCGCTCGAACAGATCATCGAGCGAGAATTCCTTCAGGCGAACCAGCGCTGCGACACCCTGGGGATTTTCGCTTGGCACGGCACTGTCGAAACTTTTGTCAGGAACCAGCAGCGTTTCGACATGCGATCCGATCTGCGGCAGAAGTCGCGTGGCGAGACTTTGAGCCGATTCGCGGAAAAGAACGGCTCGAAAGCGTAGGCTGCTGCGGATGGCTTCTTCGACGATGTGCAGGCCTTCAATGGCGCAATCCCCTTCTTCGGTCGGTTCGGCGTGGGCGAAGGCTTGGCGCAGACGCTTGATGAGCGGGTTGTGGCGTCCTTCGACGCGGCGGAGTCGGATTGCGGGAGATGATTTTTCGGGTTGGTTCATGGCTGCGAGGTTGGCGCGTCTGGGATATCTCATGCGACGGGCGCCACGTAATTGTGCCACGCCGGACTCTTGCGGAGCTCCGCCGGACAGCCGAGGGCGGCTGTCCCCCTATGAACTTTGCGCTTACGGCTCGCGCCCTGGGCTGTATTCTTGCGCCGCTTGGGGGCGAGATGCGGGCAGCATCATCATATCTGCTCGGTACCGGGCAGTTTTTGCTGGTGGCAGCAAACACCGAGATTGCTCTCTCCGCTCGGAATGACAAGGTCCCCCGGGTGCGCCCTTCGCCGCAGCCTGCCTTTTTGCCGTATTATGATGGTTTTTGCAATCCAAGCCAGTACAATCATGAACCGAACCGGGAAGGAGCGCAGCCGTGCGCGCCGAGATCGTTAAAATCAGCTGTGAAACTCCGGAAATTTCACTCGTCAAGTATGCCGCCGATCAGATTCGTTCTGGCGAAGTGCTGGGGATGCCTACCGATACGTTTTATGGGCTAGCGGCCGATCCGTTCAATCTCCGGGCGGTCGACAAAGTCTACGAAATCAAAACCCGCTCGCGCCACAAGCCGCTGTCGTTGCTGATTGCGAGCGTCGAGCAAGCCGAAGAACTGGCGAAAGATCTGCCCGACGAATTCTATGCCCTGGCGCGGAAGTTCTGGCCTGGTCCACTGACGATCATCGTGAAAGCGGGATCGAGGTTGCCGCTTAAGGTCACAGCCAACACCGGAAATGTCGCGATACGCGTGCCCAATGCAAAGATCCCGCTGGCCGTGGTCACGGCGGCGGCAATTCCGATCACGGCGACATCGGCAAACCTGAGCGGAGCCTCCGAGTGCACCACTGCCGAGCAGGTCAGAGATCAGCTCCACGGACGAATCAATGTGATTGTCGATGGCGGAACTTCGCCGCGCGACGTCGCTTCGACGATTGTTGATCTGACCGACGATGGGGCACGCTGGCGCGTGATTCGCGAGGGGGCGATTCCGGCCGATCAGGTTTCGACGTTCTTCGCGCAAGGATGAAGCTCTGACTCTATTGAGCGATCTGGCCGGGCCCCGCCCCGTAAACCCGCACGGGAAACTTGCCTCGACGTTGCGTGAAAGGGCGCGTTGGCTGCATCGGTGGTGGATTTGGCTGCTGACCGCGCTCGCGGCCTGGTTTGCGATCTTCTTTGTCTTTACCGTGGTCGAGATTGTCCGCACCTCATCTCTTGAGGAAATCCATCGGGCGGATGCGATTGTGGTGTTCGGCGCGGCGGAATACTCCGGCCATCCCTCGCCCGTGCTGCGCGCGCGGCTCGATCACGCGTTCGAATTGTTTCAGCAAGGAATCGCGCCGGTTGTAATCACGACCGGAGGGGCCGCAGCGGATCCTAGTTACAGCGAAGGCGGCGTCGGTCATGACTACCTGATGCATCGTGGGGTTCCGGAGCGCAGCCTGATCGCGGAAACGCAGGGCCGCGACACCTCGGAATCGGCGGTGCGTGTGGCTGTCATCATGCGCGCGAACGGTCTGCACAGCTGCGTTGCGGTCAGCGACGCGTATCACGAATTTCGCATACGTAAGCTCCTGAGGCATGAAGGCGTGGAGCCCGTTTATATGGCGCCGCGTTCCGATTCCAAGCCTCATGGCGTGATGCAGCGGGCGATCGCCGTGCTGCGCGAAGCGGCGAGTTATTCGTTGTGGAAGCTGGGAATTACCTGAGCCCGTTGCCTGATTTCAAACACGCGATTCACTGTCGTGCGGTAGATGGCGCGCCTTATGGGGGCATGCCCACGAGTAAGGCAGAAATTGCTACTCCCGAGTCCAGCGGTGCGCGCGGCAACTGGCAAAGCCGGCAGCATGACGCACACCGTGAACCAGCGCCATCGTGGGGGATGAGAAATTAGGCCAATCCCAAGCATCGTACGAATTCCAGAGGACGCTCTTCCGTCGAAAAGACGGCTAAAAGCGCGGCGCAGGTCCCGGCAGATTACCAACCATTGCGCTGGCGCAGTGACGTGATTTGCATCACATGATGACGACCATGCCAGGCGTAGAGCGCAAGAGTTTTTTCGAGTGACGTCGGTCCGAGTTCGGGATGGCGGAAGCTGCGTTTCCACTGTTCCGGAGTCAGGGAGCGAAGCAGCGTGACCCAACGCTCGTGCAGCGACTCAAGCAGCGTCAGCGAAATTTCGATCGGGGTAGCTTTCGTATCGGCGAGCTCGGCCCAGCGATCTTCAGCATAGGCCTTGATGGTGGGTTCGTCCTCTGTGAGTGCCAGCTTAAAGCGAACATAGGAGTTCATGTGGCTGTCGGGCAGATGGTGGACGACCTGGCGCACCGTCCATCCGCTGGGACGGTAGGGAG
>JASHRE010000644.1 GCA_030037515.1 Candidatus Sulfotelmatobacter sp. | reverse complement strand
ACACCCAACAAATCTGCCAAGGGCGTGCTGCAAGCGTTGGATACCACGTTCATAAGTCACTCCTTGTAAGCAACATAATCATAAACGTATAAGTAACCTGGTGATAAAGCGAATCGGCCGTTGCCATAAGTGCCCAGTGTTTACGTTCACCCTCGTATAAACCTTATTCCTCGCCGTCGCGAGTATCAGAAATGACTGCGGTGCAAGCCGCCGAGCAGAAATGTAGCGCACAGTGCATCCCCGTGCAAGAGGAATACCGACTTAGAGTGCAACTACTCTGCGAAGCTGTTCTATGGGAGCGGCGAGCCGGCGACATGGCCGCGTGCGTAACATGCTGTATATAAGCGGACATAACTGTAGATAGTAGTGAGTTAGGCGGATATACACCAGCGAATGCGAGCTGTCACGACCAGAGTCATGGTCGCACCGGGGTGCATGCGCTCGCGACATCCCCGCAATGTTGTCGTGATGTTTGCCTGCATTCTCACTTACATCCAAAGGTGCAGCGCGCGAAAGTCTTGGATTCGGACGAGGGCCTCCCGGTTGTTGAGAAACGAACGGGCAGCGATGATTTCAAAAAGTCCACAATGGCGGTTGGGAGTTTGACGAGAAGGCTGGTCCGACTAAGGAGTCCAGGTTGTTGAGGGCATTCGGGAAGATACGGAACAGCTACGCGTAATCGGCGGCGCGGCGTGGCGCGCTACATTGCGCAATGGTATCCACTTGTACTCAGGCAGATGCTGTAGCGGTGAGAATACAGTTGGTGTGGTACCCAACGTTGGCATCGGGCGGGTGTGGCTGCGCTCCTTGCGCGGACAAAGGGCAGCAACGCGGAATTGAGGATCGCATGCGAGAGTGGTGCGCGCAGGCGGATTCGGCGTCCCATGATGAAGGCGAGCCAAGTCGCACCGAACCATTCGCTCTCCTTCCTGTGGAAATGGAGCGGCTTCGAGGGGCGAGCCTTCAGATTGTTGGTGGGTGGGAGCCTTCGAACGGGAGCGACGGAGAGAGTTTGAAGATGGGCGGAGCTGGCCGGTATCCTGCGCAGACAACCGCTCAGCTAGCTTTGCTTTGCCAGGGAACTTTATCAGGCGACTTTCTATCGAAGCTCTGACGCAGTTCGTTAAACTGAGCGATCAGATGCTTGGCTTCACTCTCGATGTTCCGTATCTGTTGAATTGTTTTTTGCAATCTCTGGATCTCGAATCGAGATGTAGTTTCACGCATTGACGCCGATGACACCCATCGATCCAGTTCGGCTTTTGTTGCCAACACTGAACCTCTCGGTCCCGCTGGCCTTCGCACAGGGAGCTTGAGTTCCTTTTCGTAGCGCTGTACCGTGCGCACGCCTTTGCCCAGATAATTCGCAATATCCTTCCAGCCGCTGAAGACTTCACGATTGGCTGCGTAGTTGGTGAGTGAATCCACGGTTTGTCATCAAAAAGATGGCGGCACGACTCAAGATCGTTGCCCCACGCTCGATATTAGCGGAACGGAGAAATATGTTGCTTTCGGTTTGCTCGCGGTTGGAAACTATTCTTGGCTCTTCACGGAGCGGCGAGATGGTCAGATCATGCTCTCCTAGCCTGTCTGAGTCAAGAGTAAATTCGGAAAACCGGGGTCCTGATCTCAACGTGAGATAAGTGAATCCGACATTTTGCTTCTCCGGCCCCTACCAAGTGTATTCGCTTACGATACATTGCCGTCAATTTGTTAATGCGACAGGCGATGTCGCAAGGGTTGCGCGCTCTGGTCGCGCTTTTGAAGGTCGCTGAGTGCTTCGGTCGGGACTGATGAGGTGGCCCGCCGCCTGGGGGGCTGCAACTCGGCGGTTTTCATAGGAGGAGCATCCACTTGCGTCGCATCGACGGGCATCGATTTGGGTAAGTCCACGTTTCAGCTGGTTGTATTGAGAGAGTGAGCACCCGATACGCGCGGGGGAGAACATTCTCTACTTACAGGCCAGATACATTTGCGCGAACCGTCCCCTCCGCTCAACTTCAACCTCGCAGTCCAGCCGCAGACCATGCATTCTCGCCAACTTACCGACAGTCTGAAAGATTCCGATGCCGCCGATCGCTTCGCGACCATTGAGCACCTGCGGGTGGTACCGAGTGCCGGGAGTTAGCCGGACAGTCGCACACGATGATTGTGTCCTTCTTTGCTCTCCACCCCCTCTCGCGTTTGGGTCATCCTGGTGCGGTCATCCCCGCAAAGGAGAGTCGTGGCCCCGCTCACGCGAGTGGACCGTCCAATCGTGCAGTTGGTATAAGAAACATACTCCGCCGCGGTGATCTGCTGATCGCGAGGGGACAATTCCTGATTTTGGCCGACCCTGTTGCCAGGTTCGCTCTGCCCCACCAGGAGGCAAAGCAGCAGACTGATAAAGACAAATGTTGTTTCCTCCGGTATGGCAGCCAGTGGCGGCTATCGATCCTGGACAGCTGCCTTCGATGCGCGAACACAAGACAGGGTTGGACGCAGAATTGTTCGCAGTACCGTGCAACTGCGTCCGCAAAATGGCACCCGCAGCCGGCGCTTTGTGTGAAATAAGGCCGAACGTTTTGCGTGAAATCAGGATTTTGCAAAATCTCAACCGCTACGCCCCTCTCGCGCGTCGGAGGGAGGATGGAGCGGGGGCTCAATGAATGACCAAGCGCTTGAATGGCGACAGGTATACCAGCGAGAAAACAAATAGGCCTACCAGGCATGCCAAAGCGATACTGTGCCAGAATACGTACCGCAAGATGTGGCCCTCATGTCCATACCATTCGGTCGCTGTACTTGAAACAACGATGCTCTGCGCGTCGATCATCTTTCCCATCACGCCCCCCGAGCTATTCGCCGCCGCCATCAATAGCGGCGAGATGCCGATTTGCTGCGCGGAAATTTTCTGTAGGCTGCCGAACAGCACATTGGAAGCTGTGTCTGATCCGGTCAGAGCCACTCCCAGCCAGCCAAGCAAAGTTCCAAAGAAGGGATAAAAGTGTCCGGTGCGCACGAAAGCCAGGCCCATCGTAGCGTCCAGGCCGGAATAGCGGGTCAGGATGCCCAATGACAACATCGCCGCGATGGTGAACAATGAGAAGCGTACCTGCCAGACTGTCCTCCACCACATGATGACCATCCTTCGCAGTGACAAGCCCATGATGAACCCGGAGATGATCGCTGCGATCAGGATTCCCGAACCTGTGGCTGAAACCCAATTCAACCCGAACACCGCAGCCTCGGCTGTCGGCTGGGGAACAACCGGCGGAACTCTCTGCACCATCTTGTTGAGACCGCCGACCGGTATCTGGGGGTTGGTCACTGCGCTGGGGGGGATACGCCATGTGCTCATGAACGGGAAGACCCTTTCGGGCGTGTTCATGACTTTCTTCCCGGTGTAGGTGCCCCAAAAGAAGACCAGTATGCTGAGAACCAACCACGGCAACCATGCCTGTACCAGCTCGGCGCGGGCGTAACCGTGAGTCCCGCGAGCGGCGAGCTGGTGGTTGCTTCCATCATGTCCCCAAATTCGGCTGGGTTGCCAAATCCTGAGGAAAAGGACGAGGCAAGCCATCGAGCACAACGCGGCAATGATGTCGGTTAGCCACGGGCCGTGGTAATTCGACACCAGATATTGCGGGATGGCGAAGGAAATCCCCGCAACCGCAATTGCCGGCCAGATCTCCTTCATGCCTTTGAAGCCTGCGTACGCCGATACCAGCCAGAACGGGACTAGCAGGGAAAAGAATGGCAAAATGCGGCCGATTTGGGCACCCAGCGTGACTTCGCTGTAACCGGTAACGGTGGCTAAAGCGACGATCGGAGTGGCCAATGCTCCAAACGCCACCGGCGCAGTGTTCGCGATGAGCGATAACCCCGATGCCTGCAGCGGCTGGAATCCAAGGCCAATCAGCAGAGCCGCAGTGACGGCCACCGGCGTTCCGAACCCACAGGCACCCTCAAAGAATGCCCCGAACGAGAAAGCAATCAGCAAGAGTTGCAAACGCGTATCCTGTGTGATTCCCGTCATGCTCTGTTGTAAGACCTTGAACCGGCCGGTCTCACAGGTCATTCGGTAGAGAAAGATCACGTTGAGAATGATCCAGCCGATGGGAAACAGCCCATAGCACGCGCCATAAATTGCCGTAATGCCCGCCAGTTTGACCGGCATGTGAAACAAACCGGTTGCAACCAGAATGGCGGTGGCGAGTCCGAGAAATGCTGAGTAGTGGGCTCTCATGCGGAACAAAGCAAGAGTTCCGAGCAGCACGAGCACGGGAAGCGCGGCGCAAAGGGTTGACAGCCACCAGTGGCCCAGTGGATCGTAGCTCTGTGCCCATGTCTTTGCTGGTGGTGACCCAGCCATGGCTAACAGTGCGGTTGCTCCGAGAGCCACCAGAATGCCGGCAAGCCATCGTCCGCCTTCGGAAATCGCAGCCGGTTTTGGCGCAGAAGCACTTGGATTCGAAGTTGTCGCCATAATCTTCCCCAGCGTGGCGACAACGTAGCACAAACCGGCTGGTGTGACCATAACTTCTAACTGGTCTCGGAACGGGTCGCGCCAGCGAGCATCGAAGGTGACGAATCGGCCCGGTTCGCGCACCGTCTCTGCTGCGGGAGGCCAGCGAAGAAAGTGGGCCTCCGACGCTGAAAGGCTGGGAGCCGATCGCGCCAGATTGGGATCCCCGGGGCAATGAGCTGAGAGGTTTTGTGGACACCCGTAATCTTGTCAGGTGACAGTTGAGCAGCAAAAATGGAACCATGCGGAAGCCGGTCAAATCTGTGGCGATGGCGGCATTGCTCTGTGGGCCGGTTTTATTGGCCTTCGGCGTGCCCGAAGAAGTTCTGCAATCAGGGATGGCGGGCGTCGAGACAACCAAATCCGCGCAGCAGGGAACGAGAAAAACTCGCGTTCGAACCGAACGCATGCTTACTCCCGACGACGGGCTGGCGGTTATTTCTGCCGCGCTCGATACCCAACGACACTTCGCCTCAAACCGTGACTGTTCACATCTGGTGCACGGGATTTACGAACGTGCGGGCTTCCCTTACGAATATGCGACTGCCGACGACCTCTATGACGGTGTGGATGCATTTCACCGTGTTTTTCACCCGCAGATTGGGGATTTGGTTGTGTGGCATGGGCATGTAGGGATTGTCGTGAGACCTTCACGCCACGTGTTCTTCAGTTTTCTGAGCGTGGGGCCAGGGACCGACAACTACCGATCCGCCTACTGGATCGGCCGGGGAGAGCCACGCTTCTATCGCTACGTTAAGAAATAATCACGGCTGGACACGGACCATGCCTTCTCCGATCATGGTTCGCGCTCGAAAGTGCGATACTGAACTGGACAGCCATAGTAGTCGTGCGAAGAAGAACCGGAAATGAAGTTGAGTGAAGCCATACTACTGGGCAGTACACTGAGGCCCCAGATCAAAGGTCACTTATTTGGCGACGGAAGAAGTTGTGCGCTGGGGGCGGCGGGAGAAGCAATCGGAGCGCAGCCGAAGGATTGCCCGTCTTCGTGGGAGGTCATTCGCAAGCAATGGCCGTGGACACAAGTCTCGTTATTCCCGTGTCCAGCCTGTTGGCGAGAGAGCGGTACTTCGAAGGTTCTCGGTCTGATCACCCACTTGAACGACTTCCACGGCTGGACTCGGCAATGCACGGCGGCATGGGTTGCTTCAATCGAGCCACGAGAGGAAGAAGGGTGCGTTGAGGTACCGCTGGACGACGGGTTAGCCAAGACCAAGAAAAGCGCCTGAGGTTCTGGTCAGGTATTTGCTGTTGGTTTGGGTTGACCGGTAGTTTGCTATCTTCTCGCTCTCCACTCTCGTATTTTCGTGCCGGCTTTTCCGTCGCCACCATGGCCGGTTGATCAGGTTGCCAAAGCCGAACTTCACCCCGAGTTGGCGAGATCTTCGCCATGGCGGCCGCTAAAGTACATGGTCCCGTTTGGTACACCTTTGGCATCGAGAATAAACTGTCCTTCACTTGTTTTTCGCTTTGCGGCAGCACCTTAGCCTTTTCTCGAGAACGCCAATCCAACGTACCTCTCGAAAAAATGTTGTAAGTGGGCGTAATCGTTGGAAAGACAGAACCGGCAGACGCGATTTTCACAAGGACCGCAATGGGGAGGAGCGATGCAGGTTAGCCGTACACCGAAAACGTATGACGTTTGCATCATTGGCTCCGGAGCCTCGGGAGGCACTGCGGCAAAAGTGCTCACCGAGGGTGGACTGAGCGTGGTCATGCTTGAAGCCGGACCGTCGGTCATTCCCGAGCGAGACTACAAAGAACACGTGTGGCCCTACGACTTGCCCCACCGAGGAGCAGGCATTGGCGGCCGGACGCGCCATGGCGTCGGAAATGAATTCATGGCGCCCAACGGGGCTTGGGAAATCGAAGGGGAACCCTATGTTTCTGCGCCCGGCTCGACGTTTCGCTGGTTTCGTTCCCGCATCGTCGGCGGACGCACGAACCACTGGGGGCGCATTGCTCTGCGCATGGCGCCCATCGACTTCCAGGTCCGCTCGCATGATGGCAGGGGCGACGACTGGCCGCTTTCCTATCAAGATGTTGCTCCCTATTACGACAAGGTTGAGTCCTACATCGGAGTTTTCGGCACGAGAGAAAACATTCCCAGCGCTCCCGATGGCATTTTTCTGCCTCCTCCCCAAGCACGCTGCACTGAAACCGTGGTGAAAAAGACCTGCGACCGGCTGAACATCCTCTGTATTCCGAGCCGCCTCGCGATCCTCACCAAACCGCATCAAGGCCGGCCGGCCTGCCACTATTGCGCGCAGTGCGGTCGGGGGTGCATCACCGCCTCTAATTTCAGTTCCAGCCAGGTCATGATTCCGCCCG
>JASHRE010000643.1 GCA_030037515.1 Candidatus Sulfotelmatobacter sp. | reverse complement strand
GGCCGCGGCGGAGAAATTCGAAAGCGACCACTACGATACGTATACCAGGAAGGTCGATCCCGACGAACGCACGCTGTGCGGACACATCGATCTGTCACCGCGGGGATCGGGATCGTGGGAGCCTCCGTTTGGAACGGCAGGCGCAGTGCAAAACAAGGCTACGACCGCGGCAATGGCGGCCAAGATGCGGTTGGTCGCATCGGCAGGACACGCCTGCGGCATCGACTTCAAGGCCCAGTCGCATTTGCAGGAACATCCGGAGTTCGATTGGGAAAAGGATCTGCTCCGGGATATGGATTCGCATCCGTGGACCGAATTCGAGGCAACCAAGTGAGCGCGAAGTGTAGTCGCGGACGCGTTCGTTGGGGGTTGCGCGCTCCGGACGCAATGGGCGATGGCGAGGGGAGAAACGAGGCACGATCGATTCAGAGGACGCACTAGCCAACTCAGCGCGACTCGTCGACGTCTGCGCCCGCCCCTACATTGCTAGCCGGCTCGAGCCCAAGCCGCTGGCATCAAGCCGTTCACTTCCCCTTGGTTGGCCGGCTGGGATAATCTATCCTCTACCGAACGGAGAAAGACTTGCGCTTCCTCGATCGTTTGCAACCTCTTGCCTTGATGGTGTTGCGCCTGGGCCTTGGGATCATCATGGTGGCGCACGGGCATTCGAAAGTGTTTGGGGGATTGCACCATCATGCCCAGTTCGTCTCCAGCCTGGGCATGCCTGGGTGGCTGGGATATGTCTCGGCCTTTACCGAGTTTCTGGGCGGAATTCTCATCATTGTTGGGTTTCTGACGCGGCCGGCAGCGTTGGCGGTTTGCATTGATCTCCTGGTCGCGATCGCGAAAGTTCATTGGAAAAACGGCCTCATGTCGAACCATGGCGGATATGAGTTTCCTCTGGCGCTGGCGGTGATTGCATTTGCGCTCATCTTTTATGGAGCGGGACCGATCGCGATCGACCATATTTTTGGCGGCAGGGGAGGGTTCTCGTCCAAGGTCTAGTGGTGTTTCAAGCGCAACTTCTGGTGTTCAACCGGGTTCGATCGGGATGTTTGCGATGTAGTACCGGCGCGGGAACTGCCTTTACATATTTTGAAATTCGACCTGGCAAATGTATTTATGATGGACGGCGACGTGCGAATTCGCATCTAACGTTCTTATCTCTAGTTTGATTTTGGTAGGTTGCAGGTCAAGCAGGAAACACTAGGAGGATCCTTTGAGAAGGCTTGCGTTCCTCGCAACGGCTGTTTTGTTTCTATTCCTCGCCAGCTTTGCGTCGGCCCAGCAGGGCGATGCCATCATTGGCTTCGGAACCGTCGTCTCGCCCAGCAACAACGGATGCGGTTACTACGGAGGGTCAGGAAATTACGTGTGTCCGGAAAAGGGCGGGTTGTACGTGAATGTGGGCGGAGATGTGATTTTCCATCATCGCTACGGCGCGGGTTTCGACATCGCCTGGCGCGGGGGCCAGGGCAACTATGAGGGAACGGGGCAACCGTACCGGCCGATTCTGTTTGCTTTCAATGGCGTTTATCAGCCGAGAATCAACAAGAAACTGGGCGCAGACTTGCTGGGCGGAATCGGGTGGCAGAGCACGCGATTCTATGGGTATACGGAGACCTCCAGTTGCGTATATTTTGGCGCCTGCTATACCAGTTCCAACCATTTTCTGGTCGATGCCGGCGCCGGTCTGCGCTATTACTTCTGGCATGCCATGTTCATCCGGCCAGAGGTCCGCTACTACTACGTTCTCAACAACACGAGCGATTTCAGTTCCAGCAACGTGATTCGCGTGGGAGCCTCGATCGGGTACACGATCGGAGGGCCAGACTCGAACTAGGTTTGGGTGCTGATTCGCTCCCTCAAGTTGAGTGCCCGCCCTAAGAACACGTGAAGGGTGGGCGGCCGGCCGCTCGACCATCCGAAAAACTGGCGAGGTGCGTCCGGCCGGACAGCCGACCGCGGATGTCCCTACATGTTCGGCCGAGGCGGCTGTAGATGCGACCCTGAAGGGCCGCTGTTCCACGTCTATTTCAGCGTAACTAGTTTATCGACCAGTTCCGAATAGTCTTTCTTCTCGATGCCGTGGACCTGCTTGTTGTACTCGTCGACCTTCGAGGAGTAGTTCATCGAGCAGAATTTCGGGCCGCACATCGAGCAGAAGGCCGCTTCTTTGTAATAGTCGTCGGGCAAGGTTTCGTCGTGCATCGAGCGGGCGGTTTCCGGGTCAAGCGAAAGCGCGAACTGCTTTTCCCAGTCAAATTTGTAGCGGGCATAGCTGAGGGCGTCGTCGCGATCGCGGGCGCCGGGGCGTCCGCGCGCGATATCGGCGGCGTGGGCGGAAATCTTGTAGGCGATGATGCCGTCCTTCACGTCTTTTTCGTTGGGCAGCCCGAGATGCTCTTTCGGCGTGACGTAGCAGAGCATGGCGGCGCCGTACCATCCGATCATCGCCGCGCCAATCGCCGACGTGATGTGGTCGTAGCCAGGAGCGATGTCGGTGACGAGCGGGCCCAGCGTGTAGAACGGCGCTTCATAGCAGTAGTCGACTTCCTTGTCGACCTGCTCCTTGATCTTGTCCATCGAAACGTGGCCCGGGCCTTCGATCATGACCTGCACGTCGTGCTCCCAGGCCTTTTTGGTCAATTCGCCGAGAGTACGCAGCTCGGCAAACTGGGCTTCGTCGCTGGCATCGGCGACGCAGCCGGGGCGCAGGCCATCGCCGAGAGAAAAGCTGACGTCGTACTTCTTGAAAATTTTGCAGATGTCGTCGAAGCGGTCGTAGAGGAAATTCTGTTTGTGATTGTGGGCCATCCATTGAGCGAGAATGGCGCCGCCGCGGCTGACGATGCCGGTGATGCGCTTCGAGATTAGGGGCAAATATTGAATCAGTACGCCGGCGTGGATGGTCATGTAATCGACGCCTTGCGCGGCCTGTTCTTCGATCACTTCAAGCAGGACTTCGGCATTCAAATCTTCAACGCGCTTTACCCGGGCGATGGCCTCGTAGATGGGAACTGTGCCGATCGGGACCGGAGAGTGGCGGAGAATTGCTTCGCGAATCTCGTGAATGTTGCCCCCGGTCGACAGGTCCATGACCGTGTCGGCACCGTAGTGGACGGCAGTGTGAAGCTTTTTCAGTTCTTCGTTGATTTCAGAGGTGACCGCGGAATTTCCGATGTTCGCGTTGATCTTGCACAGCGAAGCCACGCCGATAGCCATGGGCTCGAGCTCGGGATGATTGATGTTGGCGGGAACGATCATGCGCCCGCGTGCAACTTCGTCGCGAACGAGTTCGGGCGGGAGTTTTTCCCTGTGCGCGATGAATCCCACCTCTTCCGTGATCGTGCCCCGACGGGCGTA
>JASHRE010000642.1 GCA_030037515.1 Candidatus Sulfotelmatobacter sp. | reverse complement strand
GCCGTACCGAATTCGATCCGATGTCGACGGCGGCGAACGTAGGCATGAACGAAGAGCAGGACGACGAGCCTCACAGTGTACATGCGACGCCGCCAATCGTCACCGTGATTGCCGTCCCTGGTAGCCGGCCAGTTTGCCTGTCATCGGGAGCAAGCCGATGTGGCGCAGGAAGGATCCGGGGGAGCCGGGCGAACCGGGGTCCCCCGCCCCCTGCCGGGATGGTTTCCAAGCGTATTCCAATCAACCCGGTCGGCCTGGGCGTAGAAGTTCTAGCCGGTTGCAAGAAGTTTGTTTCCCCGATTCTTAAATTTGCTGAGAGAGACGACCAAATCTCGAGTTTCAAGTTCGGTGGCCGGGCGCGCGCGCGGCTTTTAACAGTTTTGTAACACGCCTCTGATACGGTGGATTGGAATGGCCAACGCCGCATTTCCACGGCCCGATATGCCCGGCGCGCAACCTGTTGAGGGAGCTAAGCTTAAGTCGGTATCCACAACGGCTCCTCTTCGCCTGCTTTCCACGGGAGAGATCCCCGATCACATCTTCGCGATCGTCATCACCGCCACGGGATTGGCCGTGCTCGGCGTGCTGGCCCTGATCGTCTATGAGTTGGTCCTTCGTTCGAGCTTGGCCTGGCACGCCTTCGGTTGGAAATTCTTTATCGCCAGCGATTGGGATCCGGTGAGCGAGCAATTCGGCGCTCTGCCGTTCATCTACGGCACGCTGGTTTCTTCGCTGCTGGCGCTCATTATCGCCCTGCCGCTTTCGGTCGGCGTTGCCGTTTTTACCACCGAGATGTGTCCCAAGAAGTTCCGCGGGCCGCTCTCGTTCTTCGTGGAATTGCTGGCCGCCATCCCCAGCGTGATTTACGGCCTCTGGGCGATGTTCGTGTTGGTGCCGATCCTGATTCAGTATGTATCGCCGGTCTTATCGAAGACCCTGGGCTGGACGGGGTTATTTACCGGCCCGTTCTTCGGATATTCCATGCTGTCGGCGGGGATTATTCTTGCCATCATGATCATTCCGATCATCTCTTCGATCACGCGTGAGGTGCTGGCGGTCGTGCCGCAACATCAGCGCGAAGCCGTTCTGGCTCTGGGAGCAACGCGCTGGGAGATGATCCGCATCGGCGTGCTGCGCAACGCCCGCGCTGGCATCGTAGGCGCGATCATCCTCGGCCTGGGCCGCGCTCTCGGCGAAACCATGGCGGTCACCATGGTGATCGGCAACAGCCCACATATTTCGCAGTCCCTGTTTGCTCCCGGCTATACCATGGCCAGTGTGTTGGCCAATGAATTCAGCGAAGCAACCGGAGATATCTATCAGTCTGCCTTGGTCGAGATTGGCTTGGCGCTGTTTTTTGTGACGATCATAGTGAATGCGTTGGCGCGCCTGCTGGTCTGGTCGGTCGCACGCGGCCAGCCTGTGAGGGCAAATGCCTGAGAGGCAACCCATGTCGAGTTCGCCGGTTCCGAAAGTCGGCCTGCGCCGCCGTCTCACCGACCATCTGATGACGCTGCTCGCCGTCTTGGCCGTGATTATCGTTCTGGCGCCGCTCATCGCCATCTTCGGTGATCTCCTTTATCGCGGCGCGAGTTCTTTGAACTGGGCATTCTTCACCCAGATTCCCAAGCCCGTCGGCGAAACCGGTGGAGGCATGGCCAACGCCATTGTCGGATCAATGCTGATCCTGGGCATCGCCAGCCTGATCGGAGTCCCGTTCGGAATCGGAGCCGGGATCTATCTGGCCGAGTTTGGCCGCAATCGCCTGGGCGGCGCGATTCGCTTTACCGCCGACGTGTTGAACGGGGTGCCCTCCATTGTGGTGGGAGTTGTGGCCTGGGCCATTGTGGTCCTTTATCAGAAGCATTTCTCCGCGCTCGCCGGCGGAGTCGCTCTGGCGATCATGATGGTTCCGACCATCTGCCGTACCACCGAAGAGATGTTGCTGCTCGTGCCGCAATCATTGCGCGAAGCTGCCTATGGTCTGGGCGTGCCGCGCTGGCGCACCACGCTTTCCATCACCTTGCGCACCGCCACCTCCGGCGTAATCACGGGCGTCATGCTGGCGTTTGCTCGAATCGCGGGCGAGACGGCTCCGCTGCTTTTTACCGCGTTGGGGAATCAGTTCTGGAATCTGAACCCCAGTCAGCCCACGGCGGCCTTGCCGCTGCAGATTTACGTCTACGCGAATTCTCCCTATGACGACTGGCACCGGCAGGCCTGGGCAGCATCGCTGGTATTGATTATCCTGATTGTGGGAGCAGTTTCTGCAGTTCGCTTCGCGGTGCGTCGCGGCTCATTCGGAACGGCATAATTTATGGGCGTTGGAATCGAAGTCGACAATTTAAATGCCTGGTATGGGAAGGGGCAGGCTCTCTATAACATCAGCCTGAAAATGGCGGCCAATCACGCCACCGCGCTGATCGGTCCCTCTGGATGCGGCAAGTCGACCTTTATCCGCTGCCTCAATCGCATGCACGAGACCATTCCTGAAGCGCGCGTTGAAGGCAAAGTTCACATCGGCGATATCGACGCCTATGACGGAACCTCAGCCACGCAGCTTCGCCGCCGCATCGGCATGGTGTTTCAAAAACCGAATCCGTTTCCCACCATGTCAATTTACGACAACGTAGCCTCGGGCTTGAAGCTGAACGGATTTCGCAACCGGCGCAAGCTGGGTGAAATCGTCGAGCGCTCGCTCGTCGCGTCGGCATTGTGGGACGAAGTCAAGGATCAGTTGCACAAAAAATCGGGCGCGAGCCTCTCCGGTGGCCAGCAGCAACGACTCTGCATCGCGCGCGCTCTTGCCGTCGAGCCCGAGGTTCTTCTCATGGACGAGCCGTGCTCGGCGCTTGACCCCATTTCCACCGGAAAAATCGAAGAATTGATTTTTCAGCTCAAGGAGCGGTATACCATCGTTATTGTCACGCATAATATGCAGCAGGCCGCGCGGGTGGCCGAATTTACCGGCTTCTTTCTGCTCGGCAAGCTGATCGAGTTCGACAAGACGGAGAAGATTTTCACCAAGCCTTCCGACAAAAAGACGGAAGATTACATCACCGGCAGATTTGGATAAGGCATTTTTCGCCATCGGAGCACGCGGAGAAGACTTGGCGCCAGGTTGATGGCCGCCCACAACAGCCTATCGAACGGTTGACTGTGTGACGCGGTGGTGAAAGATTCGGTTAAATAAGGAAAGGCCAGAATCGATGCGCACGCGTTTTCAACTCGGGCTCGACGATTTGCGCCAACGGTTGCTTCGCATGGGAGGTCTGGCGGAGCAGGCCGTCGATCGCGCCCGCCAGGCGTTCGTCGATCGCGATCTTATGCGCTGCCAGATGGTGCTGGAAGGCGAGAGCCTGATTAATCAGGCCGAGCGCGAAATCGACGAAGCTGCCTTCGACATGCTCGCCATGCAGCAGCCCATGGCCGTCGATCTGCGCTTTATTCTCGCGGTCACAAAAATCAACGCCGATCTGGAGCGCGTCGGCGATCAGGCGGTGAACATCGCCGAGCGCGTCATGGACATGGTCGAGCTTCCTCCGGCCGATCTTCCCGTCGATATCGCCCGCATGGGAACCGCGGTCAGCGCGATGGTGCGCCGCGCGCTCGAATCGTTCATCGAAGGCAAAGTCGAGCTCGCGCAGGCCGTGCTCGAAATGGATAACGTGATTGACCGCATGCGCGACGACGCCTTCATCCAACTCGTCAAGACGATGAACGAGCGCCCCGACATCGTGCGCCAGGCCCTCGATGCCTTGCTGGTCGCCCGCAATCTGGAGCGCGTCGCCGATCACGCGACCAATATCGCCGAAGACGTCATCTTCTGGGTGCAAGGTTCCGACGTTCGCCACAATGTCCATCCAGACGCCGACGAGCAGGACGCCTCGCGGCCATCGACCCGGGCCTCCGGCGTGTGAGTGGGGGGACCCGCGTGGGCGCGGTCACTGCCGCCCGCGAAAAGCTGATTGTCATCCCGAGCAAGCCGAAGTTGCGCGGCGAAGGATCTGGGCGATCCGTTTGAAGCGTCCCGCGTGTTTGCCACGCAATCTCGCAGGTTTGATTCGCTGCCTTTTTGACTCTCCGTGTTGCCCTGCATTACCCTCATTTTTTCTTTCATTTCACGCTTCTCATGCGCGGAGGTCACCGTGATCGCTCGTCTGCTTCGCTCGAGGTGTGTTTTCCCCCTCCTGGGTTTGGGGTTGCTGTGGGCACAACCGCCGCAAGCGAATCCGCCCACGGTGCACACGACGCTGCCGACCAGCAAAATGCTCACGGTGCAGCCGGCCCCGCCGGGCCGCGTCGGCAGTGTCGGCGGCTCTCCCATGACGATGGTCGTCAGTTCCGACGGCCGCTATGCCGCGTTGCTCAACGACGGATACGGAACCCAGGGGAACCTCGCGCACCAGGGAATCTCCGTGCTCGATCTCGGGTCGAACAAGGTCGCCGACTATCCCGATTCGCGTTTCGGCACGGATGCACATCAGAGCTTGTTCTTGGGGCTTGCCTTCAGCTCCGACGGCAAACATCTCTATGCCTCCGTCGGATCGCTGACGGACGTCACTGGGGCCAATCCGGGTGATTTGGGAAATGGCATTGCTGTGTACAGTTTCCAAGATGGCAAGGTCGCGCCGGAGCGATTCATCCCAATCGCTCCGCAACCGCTGGCAGAAGGAAAGCGAGTTCAGACCGGGCTGAAGCCGCCCCCGCACACCGCCATTCCATATCCGGCCGGAGTCGCCGTGATCAACGATCATGGCCACGACAAGTTGCTGGTCGCCAACAATCTTGCCGACAACGTTGTGCTGCTCGATACCGCGAGCGGAAAAGTCCTCGAGACTTTCGATCTGAGCACGAGCAATCTGGTTCCATCGTCGTATCCGTACACCTGCGTCGCCACGCGTGACGGAGAACGCGCGTGGTGTAGCTTGTGGAACGCGTCTGAAGTCGCAGAGTTGAATTTGACCAGCGGAAAAGTCATCAAGCGGATCGATCTGGATAAACCGCAAGATCCGTTGGCGCCGGGGTCGCATCCAACGGCGATGCTGCTCAGCCCGAGCGAGAAGACCCTGTATGTAGCTCTGTCCAACGCCGACGCCGTTGCCGTCGTCGGAACCGAAGCCGGGCAGCCATTTGCGTCCCTGGCTATGGCGGGCGTCTTTCTCAACGGCCGGCCCCCTGGCCGGCTTAAGGGCGGTGCTGTATGCCCCACCGCCTTGGCCCAATCTGCCCTTGGCGACCGGCTTTTTGTTGCTGATTCGTCCCTGAATGCGGTTTCGGTGACGACGGTCTCTGGATTTTCCGACGGTCCGCCGGGTGGCGGCCCTGGCCTCGAACCCACCGGTTACATCCCCACCGACTGGTATCCCTCCGCGCTCGCCGTGCATGGCAACGAACTGCTCATCGCCACGGCCAAAGGCCAGGGAACGGGGCCCAATCCCGGCATGGGCAAGACCGATTCCGAGGTCAAGCACCACAGGCATCCCTACATTGCGACGTTGCTTGAGGGCTCCATCGCGCGGCTCGATATTTCCTCGACGCTCGCGAAATTGCCCGAACTCACCAAGATGGTCGAAAACGATAACCTGCTGCACTCCGATCCCGGCACGATGGCATTCGCAGGGGGGAAGAATCCCATCCAGCACGTCATTTACGTCCTCAAGGAAAATCGCACCTATGATCAGATCCTTGGCGACATGAAAGAAGGCAACGGAGATCCCGCCCTTACGCTTTACGGCGAAGACATCACGCCCAACCAGCACAAGCTGGCGCGCCAATTCGGCGTGCTTGACAACTTCTACGATAGCGGAGAAGTTTCCGGCGACGGCCATCAGTGGTCGACCGCGGCGATCACCTCCGATTACAACGAGAAGACCTGGCAGATTGCTTATCGTGGCAAGGAGCGCACCTACGACTTTCAAGGGCAGGTTGGCGATGAGTATCCGCTGGAAAACAAGCAGCCCGACATCGACGACCCGGCAACCGGCTTCCTCTGGGACAATCTCACGCGCAACAACGTCACCTTCCGCGACTATGGCGAATTCGTGAACGCGCTCTGGTGCAACGAGCCCCGCCGCGCGGCCAACCCAAAAGAAGGAACTCCGTCTGGACAAGAGTCGGATTGTGCCCAGACCGAAGTCGAGCAGGGCGGGGAACTTCCACCGAACGTGGGTGATCCGCACGGATCGAACAGCCCCTGGCCGTGGGCCCTGCCCCTGTTTCATGGCATGAAGCCGACCAAGGCGAATCTGCGCGATCATTACGACGAACTCTATCCCGATTTCAACACCGACTATCCCGATCAGCTTCGCGTCGACGAATTCATGAACGAATTCACGGCGTTTGTGCGTGCGCGTAAGGAAAATGAGGACGCGCGTTTCCAGTTGCCGCAATTCGTCCTGCTCTATCTGCCCGACGATCACACCGGCGGCACGCGTCCCGATCATCCGCGCCCGGCAGCCTCCGTCGCCGACAACGATCTCGCGCTCGGCCGCGTCGTCGAAGCCGTCTCGCACAGTCCGTATTGGGACGATACCGCGATTATGGTTCTGGAAGATGACGCGCAGGACGGCGGCGATCACGTCGACGCGCATCGGTCGATCGCCTTCGTGATCAGCAAGTATTCGCCGGGATCGGCCGACCAGCCATACGTCGAGCATCGCTTCTA
>JASHRE010000641.1 GCA_030037515.1 Candidatus Sulfotelmatobacter sp. | reverse complement strand
GGAGGAAAACGAGAGAGTTGCGGCATCGTAGGGAGTGATCTGCCAATCTGCGCGGGCAGAACCGATCCACAGGTGCTCGGGCGCGGCTACTGTTTGTTCGAGAGGCGCGGGATTGTACCCGCTGTCGAGGGCTTCGGCATCGACGACATCGAATTCGTGGATGTCCCGTTTCTCGAGCGCGAGAAAAAAGTCGGAGTTCCGGCCGACCACGGGACCGCCGAGCTCGAAACCATAACGTTGTTTGCTGGCCGGAGTTGCCGTTACTGAAAATGGATCCGTGGCGTTGAACGCGCCGTCGCTTTCGACAAAGAAGAGCGCTCCGTGAATCGCCTTGGCGCCGGGCTTCGTGGTGATTTCGATGTCTGGGGCAATCCAGGGAGCCCTCTCGTATTGGGACGAAAACGGGTCAGGATTGATGCGAATTTCGGCGATGGAGGCTTTAGGAGGCAGGGAACTTGCATTCTGGAAACCGTCGACGGCAATGATCGCACCTCCGGGAGCGCCGCCTCCGCCGGCGGCCATGGCCTGCAACTCGCGAAGCAGGTCGTCCGGATCGTCTGAGAGCCGTTCGACCTGTTCGGTCCCGAGGACAGTCGAACCTGCCGAGCGGCCGCTGTCAACTCCGCCGTCGTTGGCATTGACTTCCACATCCGTCTCTACCGACGCCACTGAAAGCTTAAGATTGACGTGTGCGACGCCGCCCGCGCGGCCATGCGCGTGCGCTGTCGCGTTGGCGAATCCTGAGGCATCCGCCCTGATCGTGATTGAAATCCCCGGCTCACACGCGAACACATAATGTCCGGTTGCGTCGGTCAGGGCCGTTGCTCCGCTGGACGCCTGCACGCGTGCTCCAGCAATGACCGCTCCCGTAGGATCGGTGATGACTCCGTCGATGCGCATGCAGGGTTGCGCGTAAGCGAGCGCAGTTGCGAGCGTCCCCACGAAGATAAGAAGGCAGATTCCTTTGGCCTTGATGCCGAATTCGAAAGACGACCCAAAAAGGGCTCCGAGCGGTGGCCTGTTCATCCCGCCTCCAGTTCACGGCGCTTTCAATCGAAGCTAGGTGTTCCGGACGGATTCCGCTTCTCATTTGGAGCGAAGCACCTGATTCCTGGCGCGAGCCGGATTTGCTCAAATTCCACGAGGTCTCATTGCTAGGGCGAGGGCCGTGCACAGGCTGACGCGAAAGCGAAGTTACCGGCTCATTTCGCGAAAGAAGGATTCGCGAAAGCTGCGGCTTAACGGAGCTTCGTCGCCGTTGGACAGTCGGATGATGTGGTCACCGTGAAACAGCGGATGCATGCCGCGGACTGCGGCCTTGCGAACCAGAGTCGATCTGTGGGTTCGAACAAACTCTCTTGGATTCAGCTTCTCTTCCAGACCCTGAATGGTCTGCCTCGAGATGTGCGTTCCATCCGGTGTGTGAATGACGACGTATTTATTGGCTGCTTCAATCCAGAGGATTTCGTCAACCGGCACGAACAGAATTCGCTCGTCATCTTTGATCGAAAGCCGGGAGAGCCATTGGCTCTCGCTCGGGCTTGGGACGGCAGAGTTGAGCCGCCGCACGGCTCGCTCCACGGAAAGCGAAAGCCGCTCTTTATCGAATGGCTTGCAGAGATAATCTACGGCCTCGATTTCGAAGGCTTTTACTGCGTACTCGCTGTAACCCGTCACGAATACAAAAAGCGGCGGTCGAGCACCGGCGATCTGGTCAATCATTTCGAACCCGTCAAGACCCGGCATCTGGACATCTACAAAAACGATGTCCGGTGACAGTTCTCGAATTTGTTGAATCCCCTGCAGGCCGTTCGAACTCTCGCCGACCACCGCAATCTGCGGTTCGTCCTCGAGCAATTCACGGAGATATCGGCGCGCGTGCGCTTCATCCTCGACGATCAGCACGCGCACCGGCGCCGCGGCCAATGCTCCGTTTTGGCCCATCAATCCGTGCTTCGATCCATTTTGCATTGCGTATCGATCTCAAATCCATCTTCAGGTGCGGCTCCAGGTGCCGCCAACCGCGGAAACCGACGTGACGTCTACCTCATTGGGAAGGTCCGGGAGCGCTGGTGGCCTGGCAAGCGCCTGCGCCCCTCTATTCGACTCATTCGCCTTGCCGGCATCGCCGGAAACCGCGTAGGGGATGGATATCTCAATCTGAGCGCCGCCCTCCGGCCCGTCGGAGTACCTAAAAGTATGACGATATCCGTAATGGATTCGCAATCGGTCGACGGTATTCGTGAGCCCGACGCCGAATCGAGGAGGTCCTTGCGAAGCATCGCGTTTTGGTCCCTCATTGCGGATCGTGATTTCGAGTGTATTGAGCTTACGGACAGCGCTGAAGCGAACCTCGCACGGCCCCGTCACGTGGCTGACGCCATGGCGTATGGCGTTTTCAAACAGCGGCTGCAAGAGAAACTGCGGTACCAGGGCACGTGCGGCCGACGGCTCAATATCGTAGTTGAGTGCCAAACGGTCGCCAAGCCGGAGCTTCTCTATCCCGAGGTACAAATCCGAATACTCCAGCTCCTCCGCGAGTGTCCTCATCCGGCCGCCGCTATCCTTGAGCGTGTGGCGGAGAAGATCTCCAAGCGCGATCACCATTCTGCGCGCCGTGCCCGGGTCTTCAATTGTGAGGCCGGCAACGGCGTGGAGGGTATTGAAGAGAAAATGCGGGTGCAGTTGCATGCGCAGCGCCTCAAGCCTGGAGACTGCGAGTTGCCGCTCCAGGTCCATCGAGCGCATCCGCTCTGCCTGAAGGTCTTTCAGCACCTCCCAGGCTTCGAGTGCGGTCATCAGTACGATTCCAATCAGGATCTCATTGGGAAGGAGCCCGAATATTTCGTTTCGGAGCAAATCAGAAAATGTGGGGTCATAAGACCGATACGGGAACCAGGTGAGAAACACGACTGACCAGTGCGCAGCAGAGACGGCCGTCGCGAGCAGCGCCACAAGCACAAGGCAAACCGCACTGTTGCGGATTCGGTTTGGCCTTTTCAGCGGGAAGAGGCGGATGCATTTTCCCATGAGGGGAAGCGTCAAGGCCCAAAACGCAAACTGCACGGCGTTGGAATAGAGAGCAAAACCGAGGGGCTTATGGCCAAGTTCGCTAAGCTCCAGAACCGCGGTGAAGAAGACCGAAGCGCCGGCCCAGGCGAGAATAATGATTCTGAGGCGAGTCAACCTAAGCATCGGCTTATTATCGCGCCGAACAAGAAGCGGTGGCTGCATTTGTCGTGAGATGCCGGTTTTGCGGTGCCAGTTGAATCGCGCGGCCTGGCGATTATGCGCATTACTCCCGATAACGCCCTCTTGCTTGATCGTCGGCGATTCGGAAGTCAACGTCTGTTTTGCCTGTCCTCCTGGTTGCCGGGATCCGTTCGTGATGCGAATCGCTGGAAGTGGGACACTGACCTTGGTCCACAGACAGATGGACGTGCCAGAGTCGCGACCGCGAGCGGTTGACATCTCCCGTATACTCCTCTATTGAATCGATTCAGTTGAAAAGAGACATCCTAACTGTGACCAAGGAAAATTCGCTTATCGTGATGCTCGTTGCTGTCGCGCTGTCCTGTTCCGTAACCGCACAAACAGTCGTTGTTGATACCGCCCGCGCCACCAATCACTTCGTTCCGTCCGAAGCTCTGGGAGCAGGCGTAGATCGCATTTCAGTGGCGGCGATCGATAAGGATTTGCTACAGCCAACGCTCGAACAAACCCTGGCCTCAGGCTGGCAGCCAGTGACGTACCGGCAGAACACCGAACTGGCCGTGGAGGCATGGCATTGGAATCCACAAGGAACATGGAGCGATAAAAGCGGCAAGGGCTACTTTGTCGGGTCGGCGACGCCGACAGAGACGATCCGTTATTCCTACGGGTATGCCTTGCCGCGGAGAGGATTCACACGAAATGACGGCACCGACAATGCTGGCTACTCGCGGCTGACCGACGGCGATGTCAATACTTTCTGGAAAAGCAATCCCTATCTGACAGAGCGGTTTACGGGGGAGAGCGATCAACTGCATCCGCAATGGGTAGTGCTCGATCTGGCGCAAGTGCAGAGCGTGAACAGCATCCAGATCGCGTGGGGCGAACCTTTCGCCAAGCGTTACACCGTCCAGTACTGGACTGGGGGAGATGATCCTATTCACGCACCGACGCGCGGTGCGTGGCAGACATTCTCAGACGGCAGCGTCGATAGTGGGCAGGGCGGCACCGCGACCGTTCGATTGGCCGACAGTGTCGTGCCGGTGCGATTCGTACGTATCTGGATGACAGAATCGTCGAACACCTGCGACGCAGACGGGCCTGCGGATCCGCGCAATTGTGTGGGATATGCGATTCGCGAAATCTATCTCGGGACAACGACTGAGGATGGAGCGTTTCACGATATTCTGCGGCACACACCAGACCAGGAGCAGACCACCACTTATTGCTCCTCGGTGGATCCATGGCATCAGCCTTCGGACTTAGGCTCGACCCAACAAGCGCAGATGGGATTCGATCTTTTTTTCACGAGTGGGGTGACTCGAGGATTGCCGGCGATGATTCCAGTGGCTCTGATCTACGAGACGCCCGAGAATGCGGCGGCCGAAATCGCCTATGTGAAGAAGCGGGGGTATCCGGTTTCTTACGTTGAGATGGGTGAGGAGGCCGACGGGCAGTACATGCTACCGGAAGATTATGCCGCGCTCTATGTGCAATGGGCGACGGCGCTGCACCAGGTTGATCCGACCTTAAAGTTGGGCGGGCCGTCGTTTCAGGGAGTAAACCGCGACATTGAAGTTTGGCCCGATGCGAATGGAAAAGTTTCGTGGACCGGGCGTTTCATCGATTATTTGAAGCGGCATGACCGGATGAAGGATCTCTCGTTTTTCTCCTTCGAGCACTATCCGATGGACCCTTGCCGAATTCCCTGGGGAATGCTCTACGACGAGCCGGAACTTGTAAGCCACATCTTGGAGGTGTGGCACGACGACGGCGTGCCGGCTGACATGCCGATGTTTATCACAGAAGGGAACTTGTCGTCAGCAGCCAGCGAAACTTTCCAGGATGTTTTCGCGGGAGTGTGGCTGGCGGATTACATCGGAGCATTTTTGAATGCCGGAGGAAACGCCGTATATTTCTTCCATTATCTGCCCCTCCAAATGGAACCGGGCTGCAACAGCTCGCCGGGGACTTTCGGCATGTTCACTGTCAACAAGGATTACGAGATTCAACAGCCGCTGCCGCAGTTTTTTGTCGCGCAGATGATTAATCTCGATTGGGTGCAGCCGGGTAACGGAGAGCATGAAGTGTATGCAGCAAAAAGCGACATCAAGGACGGAGCGGGCCACGACCTGGTGACGGCCTACGCACTGAAACGTCCGGATGGACAGTGGTCGTTAATGCTGGTAAACCGCGATCAGGATCTCGCGCATAAAGTGCGGGTTTCCTTTCAGGGACGCGCGGGCGCGCTAGCCTTTTCCGGGCCGGTGGAGATTTCGACTTTCGGAAGCCCGCAGTATCACTGGCATCCTGCCGCGACTCGCTCTATGGCCCACGCCGAACACGCGGCTGAGCGGACCATCGTGGCGTACACAAGGGGCTGGGCAGATCCGGACGGCCCCATCGCTCGGACGAAGGAAAATGCCGGCAAAGACACCGAATACGAATTGTCCGCCGCATCGGTCACGGTGATTCGTGGCGGGGTGGGCACAAAATAGTGTAGTCACGATAGTGTGGTCACGCCGAGCTGATGTCCCGGATAGGAGCCGAACCCCATACCACCCCTTCCGGTGATCCAACTTCCGCATTTGCCCGTTTAATCGCTGAGGAAATCGACTGCGGCGAACCAAGGACACTGTGCGCGAAGGATGGGGAAGCTTTCAGCGTCCCTGAAAGTAGTCGGCTGGAAGGTGATGGAAATTTAACAGTTGTCTCCAGGCGCCAGTGCTTCCGCAGTTATTCGTATGGTGGAAAGATGTCGCCCCCGAACCGATGATCTGGACCGGTGCGATCTTTAATGGCCATCTGATTCTGAACACTAAGGTCGTGTGGACGCTTCGGCTTTTCCGGCGCGTGTTTCTTAGTCATGGCTTTTTCTCCCACACTCTGTTTTTAGCTTTCGAAGCCGAGCTCGGGAGCTGTTTGGATCGTTGTCTCTTTCGCTGTTCTCCGATTTCGATGCGTTTCTGTTCCTCAGCTAGGGCGGAATGTGGGACGATCCCGAGACGCGGTGGCAACCCTTGTTTGCGCCGGTGTTCCTCTCGTTCCTTCACCTCGAAGTAGACGTCATCGGGGTCTTGCATCGTCGTCTCGTAGGCGCGCCGCTGTTTCCAAAATCGACCTTGGTCGTGGCGTTCGTGTTCACCGATCTCTTCCACGAAGTCGGCGTTGACGCCCGCACGGAGTTCTTCGATTTCGGCTTGGGTGTACTGCAGTGCGCGCTTATTGGCAAAGGGCATCTTCTCCAAGCGGCGCAGAGTGGCGACGAGTTGATCGACACCCTGATTCCACAGGAGCAGGTTTTCATAGAAACGCAGTTTCGGGGAACGTGCAAAGGGTTGCGCGGGAAAAGGCGACGGGATACCTTGAAACCTAGCCATCGTTGCCTCCTTGTAGGCTACGTTGGTCAGGGGCGACCTGGTGTTACCAGCACCAGATCGCTCCGACTCGGTGTCTCAAAACACGAACCAGCGAGACCAGCCTGTCACGTGGATTTCAGGTACTCGGCTCATTGAGTATACACGATATCACATATACACACAGTACGGCAATATCGACAGTACCTTGTATATTGCGCATATGGCCCCAAAGAAATTGCCGCAAATGATCCATCTCCGCATGGATAGTGACATCCTCGGAAAGCTGGATGACTTTCGATTTCAATACAGGTTCGAGTCGAGGAGCGACACCGTGCGCTGGCTACTGTCTTGGGCTCTCAACCGCAAGCCTGATCCCACCAAGCAGGACAGATGACCTTCGAGGTCGTAGCAAATGCCGAGCGGACTGCAATCTTGACTGAGGTTCCGCTTACGAATGCTATCCGCGTTGAAAGCTATGAAGGCTATTGCCTACGAGAACATTCGACGCCCGCTACTTAAGCAAAGAATGACTCGGCTCACTGGCGCGATGGGCGAATTCGAAACGACACCTCCAACTGCAGCGGCTTTCTCGATACCAGACCACACCATCTGCACAACGGATTTCTTTGGCTCCGGCTTCTGTAGTTGTGCTTCGAGGCTGTCAACACTGCAACCATATCGAGTTTCCTGTTGTCATCAAGCTGTGGTTCGTTCACAACAGCCTGCTTTAGATCTCCGAGAACGCGCAAAAGATCAGTAAACGTAGTTTCCCGGCTGGCAGCGTAGCTGGCCTCTTCCGGCGGCAACCGCTTTTCTTGAGTTGACACCAGGTTTTCATGTCAACTCTCTTTCGCTCCCAATACTGTTCCCTCGAACATCGTCCTTATTCTGTCCGCAATGCCTGCATGGGTTCAATCCGGGACGCCCTCCACGCTGGAACGAGGCAGGCCAACGCTGCCACCCCAAGTAGTGTTGCAGCCACAGCCGCGAAGATCGCGGGATCGAGCGGCCGGGTTCCATAGAGCATCGACTGGATCAGTCGTACTGCTCCGGCGCTGGCAGCGAGACCAAGCGTTAGCCCGTAGAGCGCCGGACGCACTCCTTGGCCCAGCAGCAGGCGCAGAACCTGCTCGCGTTGTGCGCCGAGCGCCATTCGGACGCCAATCTCTCCGGTCCGCTGGGTCGTGAGGTAAGAAAGGACTCCGTACAACCCTATCGAAGCCAGTATCAGTGACAGCACTGCGAAGCCGATCACTAGGCTCGCGCTCAGGCTGGCGTTACCCAATGATTGTTCGATGAGCTGCTGCATAGTAAGCACATCGAAGACCGGAAGCTGGGGATCGAGTTTCGCGATCACCTTCTGGACCGGAACAGAAATAGTGAGCGGATTGGCGGTCGTGCGCACCACCAGAGTCAACCCTCTATCACTCTCCCCGTCCAGAATCGGGAAGTACATCGTCGGCTTGGCCGGCTGGCCCACCTGGTGCAATGCGTCGGCGACAATTCCGACAATCTCGTAATCGGCGTTCCCGTAGGGAACCATGTGGAGATGCTGGCCCAACGGGTTTTCGCCCGGGAAATACTGCTGAGCGAGCAGGCGGCTGATGATGACTGTCCTTACCCGGCCTACACGATCGGAGCTGGTAAAGAAGCGTCCGCTTAACAGCGGTATCCCCAACGCGCTGAAATACCCAGGATCGGCCCTCCGGTAAAGCGCAACCGGCTGAGCCGTGCCTGCTGCTATCGGTGGATGTTCGGGAATCGTGAAGGCGTCATCCCCCGCGTGCCCCGCTCCGGGTACGACCAACCCGAGCGCTGCTGCGCGCACACCCGGCAGGCTGCGCACCCGCTCCAGCAGCGTTTCGTTGAATGCATTCACCTTCTCGGGATTGTCGTATTTCTTTGCCGGAAGGCTGTAGCCCATTGTGAGCACTTTGTCCGTGACGCAGCCCAGATCCGTTGTGCGCAGTCGCCAGAAACTTTTGAGCAGAAGACCTGCGGCGATCAGCAAGACCACGGTGGTCGCGATCTCCACCGTAAGCAGGGTCTTGCGCAAAGCCGTGCGCGTCCGCCCACAAGTTGCGGTGTGGGACGAGGACTGTAGCGTGCCGATCCCTTGTTTGCTTGTCGACGAGATCGCCGGCAGCACGCCGGCCATTAGGGCCGCTGAAATGAAAAGCACGCAGGCAAAGGCAAGTACTACGCCGTCAGCGTGGACACTACGCGCGCTCGGGAGATCCCTCCATGCGCTGACCAGCCAATTGGTTGCCGCAAGCGACAACAGCGCTCCGGTCACTCCGCCCGCAACCGAGACCAGAAGGCTCTCGATGAGCTGTACGCGAATCAGTGTGAACCGCCGTGCTCCCAGAGCACTGCAGATAGCGATTTCCTTCTGTCGCGCCGCCGACCTCGCCACCATCAGATTGGCCACGTTGAGACATCCGATCAGCAGCATGCAGCCGACAGCCCACAACAAGATGATTAATGGCTTCTTCACATCATGTGCGAGATCTTCAATGAGGGTTTTTGGAGCCACGTCTTCGGCCACCGGTGCATGGAGGTTCTGCAAATGCAACTGGTGCTGTACTGCCTCCACTTGGCCCAGGGCACTGGCCAGGCTTACATCCGATCTCAGGCGCGCCACTACACGGGTGAAGTGATAGTCATGATGCGCAAGGATCTCCGGGGGCAACCCCGACGCGAAAGGAACCCATACCTCTACCTTCGCGTCAGGATAGGTGAACCACTTCGGAAGCACGCCGACGACCGTGTATGGCTTTCCGTCGAGATGGATTTGCTTGCCGACAACGGAGGGATCGCCGCCGAACCGCCGCTCGAAGAGACTCCATGTAAGCATGACGGCATCACCATCGGTGCGGTCTTCGCTTTCCGTAAATGTGCGTCCGAGGACCGCGTTCACCCCCAGCAACGGAAACAAATTCCAACTCCCTCCTCGTGCCTGGATCAGTTCTGGCAATTCCCCCTGTTCTCCTGTGAGATTGAACTGCCAATAGCGCCACGCCGCCATATCTTCAAAGCCCAGGGTCCGGGCGCGCCAGTCGTAGTAGTCGGCGGGAGCAACGGCGTTAAGGTTGAACTGCAGCGCATTCATGCTAGGGTCGCGGAAATGCTCGTAGATCATCACCAATCGGTCGGGATCGCGGAAAGGGAGCGGCCTGAGTAGAACCGAATGCACCACCGTGAACAGCGATGTTGTCGCGCCGATGCACAACGCGATTACGAGGACAGCGAGACTTGAAAATCCAGGCGAGCGGAACAGAGTGCGGACGCCGATCCTTATATCGCGATGAAGATTCTCGAGTGCGGTCCAACTCCAGACGGCGCGAGTTTGCTCGGAAATAAGGGTGGGATTTCCGAAAGCACGCAGGGCGGCGTGACGCGCTTCTCCCGGCGACACACCGCTTTCTCGCTGCTCTTCTTCTTCGAGTTCAAGGTCCGATTCCAGTTCCCGCTCTACATCCTGATCGCGTTTCCTGATCTGCCACCATCGCATCTCACATCTCCCCGGCGGGTTCGGCATCACTGCTGCGTCCGTCCCGCCACGTCACTCATTAGGCAGTGCTTGTACGGGGTCGAGGGAAGCGGCGCGCTGGCAGAAGACTGGCAGCCAGCGACGCCAGCGCAAGCAGCTGCCAAAGTCGCTATGTCCACCATTTCATCTCAACTCTCCTCCGTGGTGGCCGGCCACATCACTCGTGCCACGGCTTCCGCCATCCGCTTCCATTTCGATTCTTCGACTACAAGCTGCTTCTTGCCTTTCTTGGTCAACCGGTAGTATTTGAATTCCCGGTTGCGATCCGGAGCCATTTCCCATTTGGAAACCACCCACCCCCTTCGCTCCAGCCGGTGCAATGCGGGATACAGTGAACCGTGCTGCATCTGCAGGAAGTCATTCGTGGTCCGTTGAATGTGTTTGCCGATTTGGTGACCGTGAGCAGCTCCATAAATAAGAGTTCGCAAGATCAGCATGTCCAGCGTGCCTTGAAGAAGGTCGGTGTGTTTCTGGGTTCTTTTTTTCATAGAAGACATTCTACCTTCGCTTGCTGCTCGATGGTAGACGTCCGACCATGACGTGTCAAGCGGCCAAATTGAAAGAGAGGGATTCCCAGTAACGTCCGTTAATGGACACTTCAGTCCGGCACCGAACAGCGCGAGCCGGACCAGATTCCGCCCGACAGTGTTTCTTCCCTATTTCCAACAATACCAAGTGGTTGCCGGTCTGGCAGGGTATTTGCACAGTCTGCGGGCGATGGATATCGCACGACCGGAGTTTCGGCAGCAGAGAAGGCGACGGCAGATCTTATGGTCGGCTGTCGGGCTCGTTTGTCTCACCGCCGTGACGGTTGCCGTCATGCGGCTGAAACCTGCTGCCCCCGAAGTCGAACGCGGCACCGTCTGGACCGATACCGTCAAGCGGGGCTCCATGCTCCGCCAGGTGCGCGGCCTCGGGTCCCTAATTCCCAGCCAGGAGTTCACCCGCCAAATTCCTGCAGAAACTGAGGCCACCGTGGTTCGCATCCGTATGTTGCCGGGTTCACAAGTTAAAGCCGATACGATCTTGGTGGAAATGAGCAACCCGCAGGTCGAGGAAGCGGCGGTTGACGCTAAGCTGCAGCTGAAGGCGGCCGAGTCTGAATATCAGAGTTTGAGAGTAACGCTGGAAAGCGATCTGATGAATCAGAAAGCTGATGCCGCCACTGTGAAAGCCGACTATACGCAAGCGAAACTTCACTCGGACTCGGACAAGCAGCTCTACGATTTTGGCGTCATCTCTGGGCTGGCCTATGACGATTCCAAAAACAAGGCCGACGAACTCAAGGCGCGGGACGATATTGCGACCGGGCGCTTAGCCGTCAATCAGAAGGCGATCGAGTCCCAACTTGCCGAAGAGCAGGCCAAAGTGGATCAGATGCGAGTGCTGGCCGAGCTCAAGCAGAAACAGCTGGATGCTTTGCAAGTTCGCGCTGGCATTGAAGGCGTGCTGGTGGACCTGCCTCTCGAAGTCGGGCAACATTTGATGCCGGGCACGATGGTCGCCAGGGTGGTTCAGCCCAACCACCTGATCGCCGAGTTGAAAGTTTCCGAAACCCAAGCCCGCGATGTCCAGATCGGCCAGCCCGCTTTGATTGATACCCACAACGGAACCGTGTCGGGAACCGTTATGCGGGTGGATCCGGGGGTGCAAAACGGCACAGTGACGGTCGATGTGCGCCTTGCCGATGATCTTCCCAAAGGCGCTCGGCCGGATCTGAGCGTCGACGGAACCATTGATCTCGAACGCCTGGATGACGTGATCTACGTGGGGCGCCCGGCGTTTGGCCAGGAGAACAGCGCCATCACTTTGTTCAAACTTGATCCCGACCAAAGAGGAGCCGCCCGCGTTACCGTGAAAGTGGGGAGGGCCTCGGTGAACGCGATTCAGGTTTTGCAAGGCTTGCATGAAGGCGATACGGTCATCCTCTCTGATATGTCGCGTTACGACAACACCGATCGCATTCGACTGAATTAGCTGAAGAAACAGCTTGGGTACAAAGTGAAGAACCGGTCGAGGGAGCGAACCATGCAATCTAGGCTATTGAGCGTTGGAGGCGTTGCAATCGGTCTTGCTTGGCTCTTCGCTATGACGGGGCAGCTGAGCGCACAACAGAAGGCATCGGCGCCAACCGAAGCAACGGAAATCGATTACACGAAGGCTCAAAAGTTTACGCATCTATTTTCAGCCTACACAAGGACTCGCTTCGTGCCTCCCGCAATCCTAACCAATTCACAAAGGCTGGGGAATCTGATCGTGGCCGGCGAGCTGCACCTGTCATTCGCAGACGCAATCGAGCTCGCGCTGGAAAACAATTTGGAAGTCGCAGTCGCTCGCTATAACTTACCAATCGCAGAGACTGACCTCCTGCGTGCCAAAGGAGGGGGAGCTTCCCGCGGAGTAGCCGGTGCCTACCAATCAAACACTATATTTTCCGCCGAACTCGGGGCCAGCGTTGGCAGTGGACGCGCCAGCGGCTCCACGGGCGCGGGGGGAATCCTGGGAGGCAACATTCCGACCCTCGGCTCGGTTGGGTGCTGCGACCCAACCGTGAGCGTGTTTTACGGCTGGGATAACGCGTTGACTCCACTCAACTACACGGTCGTGAGCGGAGTGCCCGTTGAAGGTACGCATTCTGCCTACCTGAGCACCAGCTATGTGCAAGGTTTCTTAACCGGAACCAGTTTTTATGCGGGTGTGAATGCTTATCGTGAATCTTCGAACGCAACCACGGAATTGTACAACCCCGATGTGGCTTCGAACCTGTATGTAGGTCTGAGTCAGCAACTACTGAACGGATTCGGCTATCGAGCGAACGCCAAATTTATCCGCATTTCGCAAAATGATCTCAAGTACTCCCGGAGCGTGTTTCGCCAACACGTTGTCGACATACTCTCCAAGGTGATTTCTACCTATTACGATTTGCTCACCGACCAGGACACCATACGCGTCTCGCAGGAAGAATTGGCTTCCGTCAAAGACCTCTTGGAAAAACAACGCCTGGAAGTGCAGGTTCGCGCTGTTGCCGCGTCTGACTTACTGTCCACCCAAAGAGATGTCGTTGCTCGACAACAGGATTTGTTGGTGGCGCAAAACAATTTTGACCAAGACTCTCAGTCACTCAAGGCGGAGATCTGCAAAAATTTCAGCGTTGAGCTGGCAAACAGCAGAATCATACCAACAGATAGTCTGCCCGAACCCAAACCCGATGATATCCCCAGCCTCGCTGAAGCTTTCGAGGAGGCTGCTCGAAACCGCCCGGAAATCGAACAGGCACAACTCAATCTCGGGAACCAGGAAATTACAATAGAAGCCGTGCGCAACGGCCTATTGCCGAATGTCCTCGCCTATGTGGAGTACGCCCCGTCGGGGTTGGGAGGCGCTCTCGATCCTTCCCTGACTGACGTGATACACAATCGATATGGAAATTATTCCTACGGGTTGCGGCTGAGCATTCCGCTTGGTAATCGAACGGCTCAAGCCGATGCTGCCCGGGCCTTGCTTGAGAAACGGCAACTGGAGATGCAGTTAGAACAGGCGCAGAACCAGAGCGTGTGGGATGTGAGCAAGGCCGTAAGTGCGGTTCAGCAGGCTAGAGGCCAACTTGACGCGACCTTGCAATTGACAAAGCTGGCACGGCAGGTGGTCGAAGTGGACAAAAAGAAATTCGCCTTCGCTCTGGCGCAGGTAGACGAGGTGATCAGCGCCGAGCGGGAGCTAGCCGCGGCCGAGAACGACGAAGTCCGGGCTCGAGCTTCCTACGCCAAGGCCTTGATCCAGTTTGAACTGGCGACGGGAACCATTCTGGACAGGAACAACATCGAGTTGTCGGATGCGGTGCGCGGCCAGATCCCAGCGGGAGATGGTTCTACCCCCCCACAAACTGGACCTCAACCGGCGACCTCGGGGAGAAGCACTCATTGACGGGTTTCCGGGCATGTTGTTTGGCAAACTGCAGTCAGCCTCAGGTCACTTCCCACTCATGGCGGCCGCGCAATTCAGAGCATTCGAACTATTAATTTATTAATTGACAAAGCCGACCTGCCGGCGGTATACAGGTGCAACTATTAATTTGTTAATGTTTCATTCCCAAGGGGGAACGACGTTGGCGAGAAGAAAATCACCGAACCTAACAGAAGGCGAATTGCGGTTGATGAACGTGGTTTGGAAGAAGGGGTCGGCGACGGTCGGCGATGTCGCGGAGTCACTCACCGACGATCCGCCGCTGGCCTACAGCACGGTGTTAACCACGCTTCGCATTCTCGAACGCAAGGGTTACCTGCGGCACAGCAAAAAGGGGCGCGCCTTTGTTTACGAACCGGTCATCGCTCAGGAAGAAGCCAGCCGCACCGCGCTGGGGTATCTGGTCAACCGCTTCTTCGGAGGCTCGCGCGAACTCTTGGTGGTCAATCTTTTGAAAGAAGAAGCCATAGGTCGAGCGGAATTGCGCCGCATCAAGAAAATGATCGCGGAAAGTGAAGGAGAGCAGAAATGACGCCCATGAATCTTGTCATGACCACTGTTCTGAATGGAATCTGCCTGGGGGCAATTGTGGCCGCGACCATGACGTTGATTCTGAAATTGTTTCCGCGATTCAACGCGACGACTCGCTTCACCGTCCTCTGGATGACCTTGCTCGCCGTCGTCGCGCTCGTCGCTACTCCGTTTCCCCCCCGAGTCTCTGTCGCCAAGCCGGGCATCGAATCGCTCGCCGTTGTCTCCCCAACTCCAGCCGTCATCCCCCTACCTGCGCCGGCAGGACGCAGGATTCATACCTCGCCAGTCGACTCGGTTCCATCACAAAGCAGTGCGTCGACGTCCGAGCAACGCCTGGAATCAACGCATTCTCAAAATGCCTCCATAAACTTCTTGTCCGGGGCATCGCTATCCGAACACCATCTGATTCGCATTCACTCGGTAAAGGTGCTGCGCGCGATGGCAATCGTCTGGGCGGTGTTCTCGTTCGTGCTGCTTGCCCGGCTGGCTGCGGGATATTACGTTTTGCGAAGCCTGAAATCAACCGCAACGCCGGCGTCGCCAGATTGTCAGCTGCGCTTCAGTCGTTTGTGCGCGACCCACGGCATCCGCCGGCGGCCGCAATTGCTGGTTTCGAGCCGTGTCAGTGGACCGATGTCGCTCGGTTTTTTCCGGGCGGTGATCTTGATTCCGCGTACACTTCTCGAAACACTTTCGCACTCCGAACTGGAGCAGATTGTCCTTCACGAACTCGCCCACGTGCATCGCTACGACGACTGGAGCAACCTGGCTCAGAAGTTGATCGAAGCCGTTCTGCCCGTGCAACCGGCGGTTTATTGGCTTGGCTATGAGATCTCGTTGGCGCGGGAAATGTCGTGTGACGATTGGGTTATCGCCGCAACCGGAACGCCGCGACCCTATGCCGCTGCTCTGACCAAAGTCGCCGAGCTCTCCCAATGGCAGTGCGCCAGTGTCCTCACAGCAGGAGCAGCCGGGAACCGTTCGCAGCTGTTCCGGCGCGTCGGTCAGATGCTTGATCGCACGCGGAACGCAGCTCCCCGTCTTACTATGGGGCCGCTGGCCTTGGCATTGGCTGTCGTTGTGGCGCTCACTTGTCTGAGCGCCCGAGCGCCCCAGCTCGTTGCTTTCGCTCAAAGCGACACACCGGCGCTCAGCCCGACGAAACCAATCGCACCGCGAGTGCCACCAGCCCCGCAATCGCCACGAGCTCCCGTCACGATGGCGGTCGCATCCCTCGCTCCTCGCGCACCAATATTCCCCACCGGCGCCCTTCAACCGACCTCACCAGTCGCAGCGCAGGCGGAATTCTCCCCCATGTCGCCGCCGTCTCCGGTATCGCCT
>JASHRE010000640.1 GCA_030037515.1 Candidatus Sulfotelmatobacter sp. | reverse complement strand
TATTTCCTTTCATTTTCCGTACTACGAAATAGTCGGCGCTTCCCGTGGCTGCAGTGAAATCGCAATCGTCACGAGCGACCGTGAACAATTGCGCGCATCGCTCGGGATCTGTTGCGCGCGTCCTTCAGCCACCGAGCGCTCGCTCCGGAACAAGCTCAACTGCGCCAGCCTGCGCACGGTAATCAAACTTCGGTTCAACAAATCGGACCGCCTACTCCACGCCACGAAATCAGCATCGGTTACGATGTTGGGCTCGGTCTCTGAACTTCTCTTCGAGAGGAATCAGTTTCTGCGGCGGCGAGAGCTTCGCCTGGCGGACATTGTACGGCGCACCGGTTCGTAGCCAACTGGGATCCTGTCGAATTCCTCCGGCGGATGTCCCGTAGGACGATCAAGCGCTTCGAGGGCCTTGTCAATCAAGGCATCGGCGGCTCGGGATCGGTGCGACAACCATTCTTCATGCGGGAGATGAGCAACCTTCTCCGCTACAGCAACATTGATGAACTGATTTAGGGAGACGCTCTCCTTCTCAGAAAAGCTCTCCGCGACCCGCCGCACAGAGGGCAAAAGCCTGAGGGGGAACTTGCTCACAACGACTTTCTTCTGACGCACAGGTATAGGCTCTATCTCCTCTTCTTGAATTTGCTACAACCCGGCAGGAGTCAACCGGTCTATGTCGAATCGCTCCGCCGCTGCTCGAAAATGCCGCGCATCGTTGGAACGCGCCAACAAACCGATTGAGTATTCGGTGGAAAACCGGGCAAGAACATTCGATGCCCTCCCGCACGAGTGGGAAGAGCGATCTGCTGCGCATTTGGATTCCGATGGTGGCCGAGGCTTGTATGCTGATCGGCTTGTTCGGCGGCGTAGAGATTCAAGGCTCCCGCCAGCCGTTCCTTCAGCAACGGCGACGCCATCCCAAAACCGCCGCTCCGCCTCGAGCAAGCAAAGAACCTCAGACCGACGGCGTTTCCGGTGCCAGTCCGAAACCAAAGCAGCATACTCAGCAGAAGGTGAGAGCGGAGACTGGTCGTGAGCGATAGAACATGCGCTTATCGCTCACAAGAGCTGCAAGCCAAGTTGTCTTAGTATGACTTGACACAGTACGACATGACAAAGCATAATACGACAATGGCGCTCCAGAAACCGTGCCAAGTACTACGATCAAACCCGACCCTTTCTACAATCGGGCGCTCGAACTGGGAGCCTTGGATCGTGCGTGGAAGCGTCGTGGCAGCGGCGGGCAAATGCTGCTGCTCTATGGTCGTAGGCGATTGGGCAAGACTTTCCTCCTCCAACGGTACTTCACAGCGGGGGCCGGAGGAAATGAGCCGGAAAAGCCACACTGTTACTTTCTCGCCGAACAGTCTACCGCTGCGACCCAACGGCTGACGCTTGCACGTCAGTTGGTCACAGCCCTACCTGCCGAGGGCGTCGCCGCTGAGGAAATTGCCATCTCCTGGAATGCCCTTCTCCGGTACGCCTCTCAGCAGGCGCGGGCGCGGGAAAAGGGTACAGGCCGTTTCGCCTTGATCCTCGATGAATTCCCCTATCTGGTTGCCCAGACTCCTGAGCTACCTTCCATCCTGCAAGCGTGGTGGGACCGCGAAGGTGTGCACTCTCCCCTCTTCGTGGTCCCTTGCGGATCGCAGCTTTCGGTAATGGCTGCGCTCGGACAAGAGAGCGCGCCGCTGTTTGGACGCTTCAATGCCGGGATCTTCCACATCGATCCGTTCCACTACGAAGACGTTGCCTGTTTTTACGAAGGCTGCCCGCGTTATGGCGTCAAGGAGAAGCTGCTCATGTACGGCGTTTTTGGGGGAACGCCCCGCTATCACGCTCTCGTGGATCCATCGCGCCCACCTGCAGAAGAGATCGTCACGTTACTGATGCAGCCGCGCGCAATTCTCGAAAACGAAGTGAGGTTCCTCCTAGGCAGCGAGCAAATCCGCGACCCAGCGCCGTATAACGCAATCTTGGCCGCGATTGCCGGCGGTGAAACAAAATTCAATGGTATTCAGCAGTCGATCGGGGTGGAGCGCGGCACACTTTCCTTCTCGCTGCGAACACTGCTGGAGTTGGGCTGGATTCGACGCGAATTGCCCTTCGGCGAGAGTTCCGAGCGCCGGGCCCTCTATCGAGTTGCCGATCCATTTTTAACTTTCTGGTATCGTTTCGTTGTGCCGCTGGCCAGCGACTTGCAGTTCTCCGATCCTGCCGCGGTGTATGCATCCTACGTTGCGCCGCGACTGGCCGATTACATGGGCTGGTCGGTATTCGAGGAAATCTGCGGGCAGTGGCTCCAACGTCACGCAAAACAGCGCCTCGGTTTGACCGTTCGCCAGATGGCCCGCTACTGGAGCCGGGACAGTCGCACCGAAATCGACCTCGTTGCGGAACTCGATCACGGAACCTTGCTGTTCGGCGAATGTAAATGGCGTGCAGATAGCGTTACCAGGCTCAGTGATCTGAGCGCCCTCCAAGCTAAGGTTGCCAGCCTGCCCGAAGCTCGCTTGCGGAACAAGCCCACCTACGTTCTTTTTGCATTGGGATGCTTTTCGCCCGAACTGCAGCAACTTGCCGCCGATCCGACTGAACGACTGCATCTCGT
>JASHRE010000639.1 GCA_030037515.1 Candidatus Sulfotelmatobacter sp. | reverse complement strand
TGCAGGGGCAGAAGCTGGGCGCGGGCGACAATCCGCTGCTGGTGAGCGTGCGCTCGGGTGCGATGTTTTCCATGCCCGGCATGATGGACACAATCTTGAACCTCGGCTTGAACGACAGGAGCGTCGAGGCGCTGGCCCAGGTCAAGAGTAATCCGCGGTTCGCGGCAGATTCTTATCGGCGCTTGATCCAGATGTTCGGCAACGTCGTACTCGACATCGAAAAAGCGGCGTTTGACGAAGTCTTCGAAGCGAAAAAGAAACAGAAGAAAGCCAAGCTCGACACCGATCTCGACGCCAAGGCATTGCAGGAAGTGATTGCCGAATACAAGAAAGTCGTCAAAAAGCACGCCAAGCGCGACTTTCCGCAGGATCCGCACGAGCAGCTGCTCATGGCGCGGGACGCCGTGTTTCGCTCCTGGCAGAACGATCGCGCCAAGCACTATCGCCGCATCAACAACATCGACGACATGCTCGGCACAGCCGTCAACGTGCAGATCATGGTGTATGGCAATCTAAGCGAGACCAGCGGAACCGGAGTGGGCTTTACACGCAATCCGGCTACTGGCGTCAAAGAGTTTTACGGTGAATTCCTGCTCAACGCGCAGGGCGAGGACGTGGTTTCCGGTGTGCGCACGCCGGTTCCGATTCTCGAGCTGCAGAAGATCATGCCCGACGTCTACAACCAACTGCGTGCCATCACTACGCAGATGGAGAAGCATTACCGCGACATGCAGGATTTTGAGTTCACCATCGAGGACGGGAAGCTGTGGATGCTGCAGACGCGGAATGGCAAGCGCACTGGGATTGCCGCGGTGAAACTCGCGATCGAGATGGTGAATGAGGGATTGATCACCAAAGAAGAGGCGATCTTCCGCGTCGATCCCAATCAGCTGTATGACTTTCTGGTTCCGCGGCTGGATGAAAAAAGCACGAAGGTGGAAGTGCTGGCGACCGGATTGCCGGCTTCGCCGGGGGCGGCCGTGGGACAGATTGTTTTCACGGCCGATGATGCCGTCGCGAAAGCCGGACATGGGACGAAGAAGAATCCTGTGATTCTGGTGCGCGCCGAAACTACGCCGGAAGACATTCACGGAATGGAGGTCGCAGCGGGTATTCTGACTTCCCGCGGCGGCATGACCAGCCACGCC
Source organism: Candidatus Sulfotelmatobacter sp. (assembly GCA_030037515.1). GTDB lineage: Bacteria > Acidobacteriota > Terriglobia > Terriglobales > Acidobacteriaceae > Sulfotelmatobacter. The sequence goes on along the minus strand of JASHRE010000639.1, from coordinate 11,023 downwards.
GCGGTCGTCACGCGCGGTATGGGCAAATGTTGTGTGGCCGGTGCAGGCGATGTGGAAGTGAATGAGCGCAAGCGCGAGATGCGCGTGAAAGGCCAAACCTTCAGAGCGGGGGATTGGATTTCGCTCGACGGCACGACCGGCCGCGTGATCAAAGGAAAACTCAACACACTTCCGCCATCGGCTGAAAATGCAGAATTGCAGCAACTGCTAACCTGGGCCGAGCCATTCCGGAAAATCGGGGTGCGTGCGAACGCGGACATTCCTCGTGACGCGATCCAGGCGAAGGCGTTCGGAGCCGAAGGCATCGGCTTGTGCCGTACCGAGCACATGTTCTTTGATCCGGATCGCATCCCACACATGCGAGAGATGATCCTTGCTCGGGAAGAAGAGTTCGTCCCCGCTGCTTTGGCGGAGCACAACAGAAAGGGTGGTACCCGGCTGACGTTCAAAGAACTTGAGCCAAGCGCGCAAGCCGAGGTGAAGAAAAGGGCGCAGGAACTAGCTCGCCGTGCCGCACTCAAGAAGCTGCTGCCGTTTCAAAGAAAAGACTTTAAGGGTTTATTCCAGGCCATGAAGGGTCTGCCCGTGACCATTCGGTTGCTGGATCCGCCGCTGCACGAGTTCCTGCCGAAGCGCGAGAAATTGATGGTGGACATCGCAACACTTCCGCACGCCACCGCAAAGCAGAAGAAAGCGCTGCTCGAGGAATACGGGGGGTACGGAAAAAAGGGAAAAGTCGACCTAAAAAAACTTCTGCCTGAGCTGCTGCAGCGGGTGGAAGAGTTGCATGAGTTCAACCCCATGCTCGGCCATCGCGGATGCCGATTAGGCATCACCTATCCGGAGATCACGGAGATGCAGGCGCGGGCGATTTTTGAGGCAGCGGTTGCGGTGGAGAAAAAGGGCATCGCGACGCACGCCGAGGTGATGATTCCGCTGACCGCAACGCTCAAGGAGATGGCGAACCAAGGGGCGATCGTGCGCCGCGTGGCCGAAGAGGTCTTCAAAGAAAAAGGTCAGAAGGTGCATTACCTGGTGGGCACGATGATCGAGTTGCCGCGTGCCTCACTGGTCGCGAACGAGATCGCGAAGGAAGCGGAATTTTTTTCGTTCGGCACCAACGATCTGACACAAACCACCTTTGGCTTCTCGCGCGACGACATCAACAAGGTCCTTCCGACATATTTAGCGGAAGGGATTCTCAAACAGGATCCGTTCGCCGTGCTCGATCGCGAGGGCGTGGGCGAACTGGTACGAATCGGCATCGAACGCGGACGGAAGACGCGTCCGAAGCTGGAAGTGGGAATCTGTGGCGAGCATGGCGGCGACCCGTCGTCGGTGGAGTTCTGCCATCAGGTTGGAATGGATTACGTGGCCTGTTCGCCGTTCCGTGTGCTAACCGCACGATTGGCGGCGGCTCAAGCCGGCGCCAGCGACAAACTGAAAGTCGAGGGCGGACGGACGAAGTAAGCTTTCGAATTAGAATCCCCACTTCTGGCAAACTCGGCCGGAAGTGGGGAGGCCTTTTTTCCCGCTCGCAAGTCGCACTACGGAGTCACGCCGAGTTTGGCGAGTTCGGTGCGCAACGGCTCCAAGCCCTTCATTTCGAGGGTGTGCATGCCCAAAGCCTTGGCGCATTCTAAATTCAGCGCGCGGTCGTCGATGAAGCAGCATTGCTGCGCGGGGATGTGCGTGACCTCCAGCGCCAGGCGGTAGATATCGTGCTCGGGCTTGCGCAATCCGACAAAACAGGAACTGACGAACAGCTGGAAGATCCTGCACAGGCCGAACTTGTCGATTCTGTAATCATTCAACTCGCGCGACTCGTTGTTGATGGTGCTCATGAAATATCTTCGCGAATTGGCAAGGGATTGTGCGAACGCGAGATTTTCTGGGAGCGGCTGTGAGAGCGAAAAGATGAATTCGCGCAGGGCCTGGCGAGTGAACGTGCGCTCGCGATAAAAAATAGTTCGATCGAGATATTCATCGAGTGTGAGCTTGCCGCGTTCAAAGGATGAAACCAGCATTTCGTGGCGCGATTGGAATTCGTCGGGATCGACGTGAAAATGCTCGAGCGCTTTCGAACGTTCCTGACGGTCCCAGGCGTTGCTGAGCAATACGCCGCCGACATCCCAGAAAAGAACGCGAATCTCAGGCACGACTCCTCCTGTCGAAGAGTGAGCATCGAAAAGTGCAGACCAACAGTGTAGACCAACCCCGGCACGCAGGCCGCCAACGTCTAGGCTTCTACGTTGCCCAGGGAGGGGACGCTGGGCTTGGCTTCCTCCGCCACCTTGAGGCTCTTGCTCAGGAAGGTCTCATTTGCGAGGACCTGCCGAATGGCTAGCCCGAGCTGCATGGCAACATCGGACTTGGTGAGAAAGCCGCTGGCTCCTGCGGAAAACGAGGCGCGCGCGAGGTCGGCGTGTTCGTGATTGGTGACCATGAGAACCTTCGCCGTGGGCGCCGCTTTGCGTATGAGAGGAAGGGCCGCCAGACCATTCAGTTCGGGCAAGCTGATATCGAGCAGAATCACGTCCGGTTGGTGCTCCCCAGCCTGACGAATGGCCTCACGCCCGGTTGTAGCTTCGGCGATCACTTCAAAATCTGCCTGCGACGCAAGCAAGCGACGGATGTTGCGTCGAATCAGTTCGTGATCATCTACCAATAAAATGCGGATTCGGACCACGCAGTCCCGTCCTCCCGCGCGAAATCAGGTTAAGAGCTTACGATATCAAGCCCGGGAATCTTCTGTTTCCCATGGCCGGATCGATGGCGTGCTTTGGTTTCATTTCGGCCATTTGGGGGGAGGCCATGGCCGCGTCCTGACGTAGTACAGAATAGGCGATGAGTTGGCGCGCAAAAGATGGCGAAATAATACGAAATTGTAGGATCGCGAACAATACAGGATTTGCCCTATTGATTTGCGTTCAGCCGAATTCGGGCGTGTAAATTCACAAACCGCCAAGGACACTGAGGGGGTACGAAGAAACCGCGGCTGGGCGCAAATGCGGCCAGCATCCTCGGTTCCAGGTCTGTTGTGTGCTAAGCTGGCCCTGCCATCGGTCTGAGCTTCGCACGATGTGCGAAAACAATGGAATCCACGGCTCCAGTTGCGGCGTCTCAGCCCGATAGCGGGAGGCTGCGCATCGGCACGGCAGGATGGTCGTACAAGGACTGGGAAGGAATTTTTTATCCCTCCGGGATGCAACGGACCAAGACGCACCCGCTCGAATATCTCGCACGATTTTTCGAGACCACGGAGATCAATACTTCTTTTTACGGACCGCTCAAGCCGGAACTGGTGAAGTTGTGGTGCCGGAAAGTCGCGGCCGTGAATCCGCGATTTCTGTTCACCGCGAAGCTCTATCGCGCCTTCACACACTCTCCCATTGCCGTGATGGAGCCGACCTCGGCGGCAACGATTCGTCCGACCGACGAAGACGAAAGACATACGCGGGAAGGGCTCGACGCGCTTGCGAACGAAGGGCGGCTGGGCGCGTTGCTGATTCAGTTTCCGGTCTCATTCAAGAACACTTCGTTGAACCGGGAATACCTCGACCGTTTGCTGCGGCGGTTCATGGAATATCCACGCGTGGTGGAAGTGCGCGACTCAAGCTGGAATAGTGCGGAAACCCTGGCCGCGTTCGCGCAGAAAAATGTCGGCTTCTGCAACGTCGATCAGCCGGTGATGGGCAAGTCGCTCGGTCCGACCGAGCATGTGACGACCGCCGTGGGATACATTCGGCTGCACGGGCGCAACTACCAACAGTGGTTCGATTCCGATAATCGCAACGATCGCTATAACTATCTGTACAAAGAAAAAGAACTGGAAGACTGGAAGCAGCGAATCCTCAACGTTGCCGAAAAGGCCGAGACCACGTACGTGATCACGAATAATCATTTCGAGAGCAAGGCTGGTGTGAATGCGATCGAGTTGAAAGCGATGATCAGCGGCCAGCGGATGCCGGCGCCGCCGTCGCTGATCCAACGGTATCCGGAGCTGAGGAAGTTTGCCGATCCGGTGGAGGATTTCGAGGCCAGTCCGGGATCGCAGATGACGCTGCTGGCGTGATTTACTCGTGCTTCAGCACGATGACGGTCGTGTCGTCCTGAAAATGTCCGTCGCAATACTCCGCGACGGAGCGAAGCAGAACCTGCATCAAATCATCGGCGCTGCGTGCGCGGTTGCGGCAAGCGACGCGGTTAAGCCTCCATTCCCCATAGGGCTCCTCTCCGGCGTTGGAAGCCTCGGTCAATCCATCGGTGAACAGCAACAAGAGGTCGCCGCTGCGGATCTGCACGCATTTCTGTTCGAAGCTCCAGTCGGGGAATTGTCCCAGGACGACACCCGTGCTTTCTAATTCAGTGCCGCTGCCGTCCGAGTGCATCAGCCACGGCGGATTGTGGCCGGCGTTGCAGTAGGTCAGGCAGTCCTCTGCGCAGTCGAGCACGGCATAGAAAAGCGAAACGAACTTGTCTGCCGGCGTTACCTCGCACAGGAGGCGGTTGAGCCGCGAACAGAGTTCGCGAGGAGCCAGGTTCTGTTCCAGCAGGGGCCTTGTCGCGGCTTGCAGGCTGGACATCAGCAGGGCGCCGGGCAATCCCTTGCCGGCCACATCAGCAATACACAGCGCGGTGTGCCGATCGTCGATGCTCGCGACTGTGTAGTAGTCTCCGCCAACGAGTTGCAGCGGTTGCGTGAATGCGGCCACTTCGTAGCTTGGGATCGCGGGAAGTTCCTTGGGAAGTGCGCGATCGTGAATTGCGCGTGCTTCCTGCATTTCCAACTCGCATAGCCGTTGTTTTCGCCGCCGCTGTTGCGCCTGCGACAGTTGATCACGCAGTTTCTGCACAAGCTCCTCGTTGTCCCATGGTTTCTGGACAAAGTCCGAGGCGCCCCGGCGCATGGCCTCCACCGCCAGGTCCACGCTGCTCCAGGCGGTCATGACCATCACGGGAAGCAGGCTGTCGCGGGAACGAATCCGGGAAACCAGTTCCAGGCCTTCGCCGCCGCCGATTGTGTCTCGCGTGTAATTGAGATCCATCAATACCGCGTGGAATTCTTGCGTTTCCAAAGCGCGCATCACGCGGGCTGGATGCATGACAGTTGCTGTCGAAAATCCGTACCTGTGCAACAGCATCTCGAGCGCAACCAAAACCTGTTCCTGATCGTCGGCGATCAGTATGCGCTCGGCCCCGACTACGACTGACTGCTGTTTGTCGGGGATTGCGGCTGGCATGTACCAGGATGTTGCATAACACGGGCCAAACCTGCCCTTTCGCTAGTCTGTTCATTACAGGAGGGAAAATGGAGGCAGCCCCGCGAAGGGCGCTGGGGAGGACTGTGCGCTGGTGAGAATCGGCTGTTCGGAACTGGACAGAGGATCAAGAACCCGGTCGGTTAGGAACGGGAAAGCCCTCTCGGCGGCCGAGACCGGACCCTATCTTTCGCTGATCCAGATCGGGGACCTTTTGACCGTGATGGTCGACAGGATGTGAGGCGTGATGACGATCATCAGTTCGTCGTCATCTTCTTCCTTGGTGTTGTTGGCCATCACCTGATTCAAAAGCGGCACCGAGGCGAGCCCGGGGATTCCGGTCATGGAATAGGTGTCGTTGCGTGAGATCTGTCCCGCCACCACGGCTTGTTCTCCATTGTTCAAACTGATGCTGCCGCTGTACTCGCGATTGGAGATCACCGGAACGCCGTTCGCGGATGCTCCGGTTAGCGAGCGCACTTGCACTTGCAAAGTAAGGCTCACGGAACTGTCGCCGTGCACCACAGGCTTGGCTTCAAGGTTCAGGCCCAAGTCCTCATAACTGATGGAAGGGAAAGGCGGAACATAACTCTGATTGCCGAGAACCTGCGCAATCTGCGGCGAGTTATAGATGGGGGCGTAGCTGGCGTTCTGAATGGGATAGCGCTCTCCGATATGCATGGTCGCCTTGTCGTTCTGGCTGGTGCGAATCGTGACGTGCTCGAGGCTGCGTGCCCACGATTCGTTTACGGAGAGCGCGGCCGAGAGCTGGTCAAGGCTTAGTCCCATAAACGTAAGGCCTCCGCCGAATGTTGCCAGGGGCTGGCTGAAAATCGAATTCTGCCCTCCCGTGAGTTGCGCGAGCAATCCTGACAACGCCGTACTGCCCGCCTGATTGATTCCTCCAGAGGAGATGAGCTCATTGATGAGCTGCTGGATGTTCTGCCCGGCGAGACCGGCGAGCGCGGCGGCGGGGATGTTGTAGAGATTGAATGTTTGCGGAATATGCAGGCCGATGTTGCGGGTCATCTGATGGCTGATCTGAAACACCTGCATGTCAAACATGACTTGCGGAGGCTGGTTGCTCAGCTGGTCGAGAAGCTCGTCGCAGGCATGAAGCACCGCCGAGGATGCGCGTACCTGGACCTCGCCGGTCGCCTGCTGCAGCTGGATGAAGCGGAGATCGAACATGGTACGCAGCGTGTTGACGAATTCCTGAGCTTCCTGAGGGCTGGAGTGGGGCGGCAGAATGAAGGTCCGCAGCGACATGCGATCGAACTGTTTGTGGTTCAACGGAGTGTCGGATGCAATCAGAACCTGATGGGCATCAAGCGGCGACCACATGGTTTTGCTCACGTCGCACGCCAGCCGCAGAGCCGTGAAGAAGCCGACACGATCGACGTCGAAACGTACCTGGCGATTCTGCACCGATTCATCGAACTGGGCTTTTACACCATAGGCACCGGACAGCATTTCGAACAGACCGTGGACGTCGCCGCTGTAGTGGAACGTGGCCAAATCCTCGTTGGGCATCAGATGAATCTCGCCGGCGTCGACCAGGCGCTGGGGCACGACAGGTTGGATCGGCGCGGAGTCGAGAGTGGCATCGTGCAGGCGCTCACGCGCATATCCATTGGAAGGATCGAGATCGAGGGCAGCATGGAACTCCTGCGCCGCCTGGATCTGGGCAAGAGAATTTTGCGATTGCGAGGCTAGCAGTGCATTTCCGTTTTCAATGTGATCGAAAACGATCCGTGCTTTGACGAGTTCGCGTGCGCTCAGATAGGCGACGGTTTGCGGGGCCAAGCGCGCGGCTTCATCGAACTGCCGGTAGGCATCGTCGAGCTTGTTTTCGGCCTCGAAGCGGCGCCCGCGCTCGTAAAACCTGTGCGCCTCTTTCTTTTCCTGTTTGGTAACAAGACAGTTCACGCCTCCGGGTACGCCATTGCCGCAACTCACCGGCGCAAGGGTATCGTCGCCGGCAACGGCCGGCAGGGCCGACACCATGGCCAGAACTACGATCGTAAGTATGAGTTCGACGCGCCCCATCTGGTGCGATTTTAAACTTCTGCCAAAGTCATCCGCGCCACGTGGTACTTCTGACTTTTGTGCAGAAACTCCATTCCACTTGAGAGAACGACTTACCGCCCTCAACTTGCGGAGTCTCTCAGTGCCTCAGGTGCCTTCCCGAATGCCACTCGATCTCGCCCGACCCTTCCCGACGCTGGAAACGCCGGGGACATTTTCGCGCACCGCTCCGCGGTACAAACTTTGGTTAACCGCCTCCACGTAGCCAGCACGAGCAACCGCCTGACCCCTTCAGGAGAGCCCCCAAACCGGCAGCTTCTACGAAATCATGAGGCGCTCGATTTTCCGTGCTTTGCCGCTTTCCTCATCACAATCGATAACCACGGCACAGAGCCTCACATCGCCGGTGGCCGGTTCGAATCGCACCGGCATTCCATTCAAGAATTTGCCGACAACCAGCTCTTTTTTGACCCCGATGACACCATCATACGGGCCGGTCATGCCCACGTCAGTGATATAGGCGGTTCCTTTCGGCAGAACCCGCTCATCGGCCGTGGGTACGTGTGTATGGGTGCCGATCACGGCAGTGACGCGTCCATCGAGATACCAGCCGAGCGAAATCTTCTCGGAAGTGGCTTCGGCGTGCATGTCGACCACGATGACCTTCGCGTCCATCTGCCGCAGGAGCTGGTCGGCGGTCCGGAACGGGTCGTCGGTCGACGCCATGAACACACGCCCCTGCAGATTGATCACGGCGTACGGAATCTTTCCTTTCCGCCCTTGATGTACGCCCCATCCGGGCATATCAGACGGATAGTTCGCCGGGCGAAGCACGCGGCGCGCGGGACCGTGGCCATTGCTGCCGACGCTTTGAAAATAGTCGACGATCTCGTGTTTGTCCCAGACGTGATTTCCGGTGGTGATCACGTCGACATTGAGCTCGAATAGTTCTTCGGCAAGCGCGGGCGTGATGCCGAACCCAGCGGCAGAGTTCTCGCCGTTGGCAATAACCAGATCGGTCGCGTGGTCGCGGATGATCTCAGCCAACCGGTCTTTGACGATTGTGCGTCCAGGCCGTCCGAAGATGTCCCCAATGAAAAGAATACGCATGTTAAGCAGGCGAAATTCGATGGTAACACGTAGTCAGAGCTTGTCCTGCAGAGCAGAGAGGGGAATGGTGGAAGTCAGCGCGGAAGTTTGGGAAGATCAGCCTTCGCCAACCCAGCTCCCAGGCATCGCCATACAGCTCACTCGATCGCGCGACAGAGTCTTCCGAAGCCGGCGACGGCGAGCCGAAGTGTCACCCCTGCTTTTGGCCAGGCGCAGCCGGTTAGTGCGCCGGGGTCCGCTCTATCGAGAACACGCGTCCGCCTGTTTCCCGCGGCCGGAGCGTGACGTGCAGAACGAGTTCGACTGCGCCCGCCCGGTTTTGCGAACGGAGCGAAACAAGAATCTCCCACGCCGCTGAGCCGCTTTCATACGCCTGCTGGTTGTTCGGTAAGAACCAGCCCCGGAGGACTTCCCCCTGACGATGCATACCACTCCGGCCAGAGACGGTCGAATTCAATGCTAGCGGCTGCGTGGGCACGGGTCAACTCGCGATCGCGCTCTCCCAGCAAGGATGCGTGGCGGTGAGCGACTTTGGGCCTCCCGTCGGACTCTTGGGGCGTGCAGAACAGGGATGCAGCGACAGAACGAACTCCGGGATGGCATCCGGCTCGAACCATCAGCATGAGACCCTGCCGGTCGGTTTCAGATTCCGGTCGCCCATAGTAACGGCCCATACCCACCGGCGGAGGACGACGGTAAATCCGCCCCTTCCTTGCCGTTCCTTCTGAATAACTTAAAGATAACCGCGTGCCCACTCCCGCCGGACCCCGTGTGCGATTTCGTGCGACAGAATTGCCGCCCGAAGTCCCGCGCTTGAGTCCGAGCGCTTCGCCAGGCCGCTTTCAACGTAGATGGCTCCGTCCGGCGAAGCATAAGCGTTCCGTTGATCGTCCCGGACAATGCGCGGTTCCCACACGACGGTTAGATTCGGGGGCGGCGTTGCCTGCGAGACCGGCCGTTCAAGAACCGAACACCCCACTTCGGATTCCTAGGGCGCTAATTCCGCGGTGCGGAGAAAGTCATAGTTTCCCGCCGGATTCAATTGAAGGTTGCGGACGCGGCGGGTGTGCACCGCAACATTGTCGAGATACCAGAGATTAATGTAGGGCAGGTCGCGCGCGAGGATGAGCTGCACCTGATCGTAGAGAGGCTTGCGCAGCTTGGGATCGACTTCGCGGCGGGCCTGGTCGATCAGGTGATCGATTTCGGAGTTGAGGTAGTAGCCGCGGTTGGCGCCGTTGGGCGGAAGCTGCGAGGAGTGAAAGGCATGCTCGAAGATGTCGGGATCTTCGTTCCCGCCGATCCAGCGCAGGCCGTACATCTGAAACGCACCATGGGTGACATCGGAAAAAAATGTCGCGAACTCGTAGCTACGGATATCGAGCGCAACGCCGACTTTCCGCAACTGCTGCTGCATGACTGCGACCATCAGACGAGTGTTTTCGTCCGTGGAAGTCTTCATGGTGATATGGAAGCGTACGCCGTTGACGGCAGGGTATCCGGCGATGTCGAGCAGTCGCATCGCTTTGGCCGGATCATGATCGTATGCCGGCACGTCGCCGTTGTAGGCCCAGCTTTGCCTGGGTAAAACGCTGCGCGCTATTTGAGCTTCGCCGCGCCACAAATATTCGATCATCGGCTTGCGATCCAGAGCATAAGCGATGGCCTGCCGTACGCGAACATCTTTCAGGATGGGATCGCGAAGATTAAATCCGAGATAAGCGAGGCGGGTTCCGGGAGAAGACTCGACGACCAGGTCGGGATCGTGCGAGAGCGTGAGTATCATGTCCGGAGTTATATAAGAGTTGATAGACAGATCGCAGCTGCCTTTGCGCAACTCGAGCGCCTCCGTGGTGCCGTCGGGCACGACGGCGAAGCGGATGCGCGAGAGTTTGGGCTCAGCTCCCCAGTATTCGTTGTTGCGCTCGAGAATGACTTCGCGATCGGTTTCGGCGCTAACGAACTTGAACGGTCCGGATCCAATCGGATGCCGCGTCATCTCGTCTGTGGTGCCTTGCGGAACAACGCCGATCGAATCATCCGAGACATTCCACAACAGACTCGCATCCGGTTCCTTCATATGGAACACGACCGTGTAATCGTCGGCGGCCTCGATGTGATCGACATAGCGGTAGGGCCCAGCCTTGATGCTGCGGATCACGTGCTGCATAAGGGAGTCGAAGGTCCATTTCACGTCGCGCGCGGTCAGTGGCCGGCCATCGTGAAATTTCACGCCCCGGTGGAGGTGGAAAACGTAAGTCAACGGGTCGGGGACATCCCAGCTCTCGGCGAGCCCCGGCGCAACGCTCAGATCTTCCGAGCGAGTCAGCAGGTCGTCGAAGATGAGGCTATCGATGCGCTCGGAAAAAGCGTCGACACCCACACGTGGGTCGAGATTCGTGGGGCTCGATTCGATGATCATGACGAGCGTGTCGGCGGGCGGCTTTTTGGAGCAAGAGGACACGATCAGACAGCAGAGAAGCAGGGCCGCCAGGCTTCCGAGAGATCCTGCGCTGCCTGAGCTCCGATGTTTATGCATACGAGATTTTTCCCAGGACCGCGGGACGTTTGGCGCCCGTGGCGGAAGGCATGTTGGAGGGCCGGTGATTCCATGTCTCGTATGC
>JASHRE010000638.1 GCA_030037515.1 Candidatus Sulfotelmatobacter sp. | reverse complement strand
TCGCTCGATTTAGCCAGGATATTTCGTGATTCACGGGATCACGGACTGGAAGCAAATGCCGTCAGCAAGATCGCGAAGGAGTGGACGTCACGGCTCGGGATGACCGAAGCGGCGGTGCGCGCTTACTTAACAAGGAATATTCACTACCAGCTCGATCCCGACTGCCTCGAGGGCCTGCGACTGTTCTATCGGTACGCGGCGGAAATCGGGGCGCTGCCCGTCGCTCCCGATCTGCGATTTCTCCAAATTCCATCCCGAGAGACCGACCAGATCTCAGCGGCGGATTAATTAAGCCTACGCCTGCCGAGCTGACAAAGCGCTTTCTTAGAAAACAGCCTAAGATTGTGCCGTGAGCCTGTTTCAGCCCATCCCGAGTCCCAGCGATGCGGCCGATCCTACGCGTCCGCTGGCCGACCGCATGCGTCCGCGCACGCTCGAAGAATTTGTCGGGCAGGAACAACTGATCGGTCCCGGCAGGCCGCTGCGCGTGCAGATTGAACGCGACGACATGGGCTCGCTGATTTTCTGGGGACCTCCCGGCACCGGTAAGACGACGCTGGCCAAGATCATCGCCAAAATGACCAAGGCGGAGTTCATCGAATTTTCGGCCGTGCTCTCGGGGATCAAAGAAATCAAGCAGGTCATGGCCGACGCCGAACGAGCCCGGCAATACGGTACCCGGACCATCGTTTTCATCGATGAGATTCATCGATTCAACAAAGCCCAGCAGGACGCTTTTTTGCCACACGTGGAAAAAGGCAACATCCGGCTGATCGGCGCGACCACGGAGAATCCGTCATTCGAGATCAATTCGGCTTTGCTCTCGCGGACGCGCGTTTATGTCCTGCAACCTCTCCCAGAAGAACAGATCGTGCTGCTGCTCCGCCGCGCGCTCGCCGACCGCGAACGCGGATTGGGCGATCCGAATCTGAACGCTTCCGACGATGTTCTTAGAAAAATCGCCAGCTACACCAGCGGCGATGCACGCAACGCATACAACGTGCTCGAAGTCGCGGCGAGACTCGTAAGATCCCATCTTCTGGCAAACCCGGGCAAAAGCGGGGCACCCGGTTCCAATGAAATCACTGACGAAATCATTCGTGACGCCCTGCAGAAGCGCATCCTGCTTTACGACAAAGCCGGCGAAGAGCACTACAACCTGATCTCAGCTCTGCACAAGTCTGTCCGTAACAGCGATCCCGATGCGGCGCTCTACTGGCTGGGCCGCATGCTCGAAGCCGGAGAAGATCCGCTCTACATCGCTCGCCGCCTGGTCCGCATGTCCGTGGAAGACATAGGCCTCGCCGATCCTAACGCGCTTTCCCTTTGCCTGGCGGCGCGCGATGCGGTCGATTTCATCGGCATGCCAGAAGGCAATCTCGCGCTTGCGCAGGCGGTCATCTATCTCTCGATGGCGCCGAAATCGAATGCCCTCTACGCGGCCTACGGCAATGTTCAGCAGGATGTCGAGCAAACGGCCGCCGATCCCGTACCGCTGCATCTGCGCAACGCTCCGACGGGCCTGATGAAGAAACTCGGCTATGGCAAGGGGTATCAGTACGCTCACGAGCTCGAATCCAAAGTCGCCGACATGCAATGCCTGCCTGACAATCTGCGCGACCGAGTGTATTACCAGCCCACGCAGGAGGGTCTCGAGAAGCGAATCCGCGACCGACTGGAAGAGATCAAGCGGCAGCGCTCCCAAGCGCATCTGCATTCATCGCAAAGGAAAGAATCCTGACAGGAATTCCTGCATCGTTGATAATGGAGTAGAGGACGTATCCTGCGAAAAGATCTGCCGTGGCGGAAACTGCACAAATCTCGCCCGCTTCACCTCCCATCCGACAGGCTCCGGACGATCTGATCGACGGGTTGCAGCGTGTACAGAAGGCGGCGCAGAAAATCACATCCATTCTCGACCTGGACCAGTTGATAGACAGTGTGATCAACGAAGTCAAGCATTCCTTTGGCTGCGTGGAAGCCGGGGTGTTCCTGCATGACGAGGCGCGAGGTGAGATGGTAAGGGCCGACGCGTCGGGTTGTGCGCTTCACCACCAGGGACATCGGTTAAAGATCGGCCGCGAGGGGATGGTTGGTCATGTGGCTTCCACGGGGACGATGCATTATGCCGCTGACGTTCGCTTGGACAGTTATTATGTCGCCTGCGAACATACCATTCTTTCCGAAGTCGCGATTCCTTTGCAGGCCGGAAATCGGCTGGTCGGTGTGTTTACCGCTTCGCATCCGGAATTGGACGCTTTCCCCCGCCAGCAGTTGCGACTCCTGCAGGCGCTTTGCGACCACGTGGCGATTGCCATCGACAATGCTCGCTGTTTTCAGAACGAGCGCACCGCCCGCAAGGTGCTCGATCGCGACGCCCAGGAAGCTCGTGCCATCCAGCAGGCGTTATTGCCAAAGAGCTCGCCTTACATCCCCGGATTCGCGATTTCCGGTCGCAGCGAACCCGCACGTGCTGTCGGCGGTGACTGGTACGACTTCATCTCCTTTCCTGATGGACGCTGGGGAATTGCACTGGCCGACGTTTCCGGCAAAGGCACAGCCGCCGCGCTACTCATGTCGGCCACACGAGGCATATTTCGCTCGCTGGCTGAGGCGTGCTGCACTCCGGCGGAAGTGTTGTCGCGCCTGAATCGGCTGCTGGTCAATGATTTTCCGGCAGGAAAATTCGTGACCATGGTTTACGGCGTGCTCGATCCGCAGACGCGAACCGTCACGTTCGCCAACGCCGGTCACCTGCAGCCATTGTTCATCGA
>JASHRE010000637.1 GCA_030037515.1 Candidatus Sulfotelmatobacter sp. | reverse complement strand
CGTCAAGGGACGGGTTGACGTGCTGAAAAATGTCGTGACCAAAGCGGAAACAAAACAAGAACGGCTCACGATGGATTTTCCTGGACAGAATAAGCGAACAATTTTCGAGCCAAATCGCGTGGTGGTGGAGACCGTTCAAGGCCAGACCATCACCGCGCGAGATGATCCTGAGAAATCGTTCGAAGGTCAAACCTTAGAAAGTCCCTGGGACGATGTTCACGTTGCCTATTTCAGTGGCGAAGCCATGTGGACGTACCTGAACATTCCATTCCTATATGAGCAGCCAGGCTTCGTGACAGAAGAAATATCTCCTATCCAAGTGGAGGGAGAGGGTTGGAGACGGCTCAAGGTGACCTTCCCCGAAAACATTAGAAGTCATACGCGCACGCAGATTTCCTGCGTCGGCCCCGACGGCCTTCTGCGGCGCCATGACTACACCGTCGATATTCTTGGCGGATCAAAAGGTTTGAATTATGCATCCGATTACCGCAGCGTTGATGGGATTATCTTTCCTGCCACGCGTCGGGTCATCGCATACGAAGGTGATTACCAGCCGGTCAGGGATCCGGTATTGGTCGCAATCGATATGAGAGAAATACGTCTCCTCTGAGGCGTGCGGAGAAAAATTGTGTCCGAGAGTGTTCAAGACAAGAACAAGGCGCTGTTGATCAAAGGGTTTAAGACCCTCTTTAACGAGCGTAATTTCGCAGAAGCTGAGAAGCTCTGGTCGCCCAATTATATCCAGCACAGCGGCCACATTCCGCCCGGAAGAGATGGACTCTTTGGGCTTGTCAAAGCGTTCCCAGCCGATACCAGGTGGGATCACGGCATCATCATGGCGGAGGGCGACTTCGTGATGGTCCATAGCCGGTACTCGCATGGAGACGGTTCGGCACTCGTTGTGGTGGACATCATGAGGATGAAGGACGGAATCTTCATGGAACACTGGGACGTCACTGAGGGCTCTGTCACAGAGGCTGAATCGAGGAGCAAACGCCCGATGTTCGGCGACTCGTGGCCGAAGCTCAGTTTCAAAGAGAGCAAGCTCAGTAGTGCTTGGTGAGGCTTCCTATTCAAGGAACAAGTCGAGCTTTCATTTTCTGCTCGTATCGCTTCTATGCGGAGGAAGCACATGGCGACAAATCACCCACTCACCAAAGAACAAGCGCGTGCGATTGTTGCGCCACTCTATGAAGCTCTCAATGAACCGCAGAAGAAGGATGTCCCGGCGCTGCTTGCTCAAGCCACCAATCCGGACTATCGCTCCTGCTCGACCCTGACAGATTGCCTCGATCGCGAAGCCCTAGCCAGGGTCTTCAAGGCGATGGGGAAGATGGTCCCTAACCTACGCTGGACGATCCAGGATGTGTGGGTTACCGAAGACCGGATTGTCGTGCTCGGCGAGGCTAGTGGCACGCCGGCGGCAAACTTTTTCGGAGTCGAGCCAACCGGCAGGAGCTTCAGGACGATTTCCTTAGACATATTCACGGTGAGAAACGGCAAGCTGTCATCGGCTTACCACGTCGAAAATTGGGTAGGGGCGATTGCTCAAGTGAAAGGCGAGTAAATGGATACGAAGAATTCTCTTCTGAACTGGGAAGTATTCGTGACGCCCGGCATTCCCATCGTTACGCGGGACCGGCCTGCGGATGTACAGCAGACTTTTTTTCAGGCGATGGCGTCGACCTTGATCTATGGGGATAAAGACGCCGTGCTCGTCGACGCCTATCTGACAACCAAACAGACCAGCGCCTTGGCAGATTGGGTCGCGTCTAAAGGCAAAAACCTGACGACCATCTACATTACGCACGGTCATGGTGACCACTGGTTCGCCGTTTCCTCTATTCTCGAGCGCTTCCCTAACGCCAAAGTCGTGGCAACGCCAAATACGGTGAAGGTAATGCGCCAGAACGCATCGCCTCAAGCGCTCGACACTGCCTGGAAGCCCGCATTTCCTGGGCAGATTCCGGACAAGCTCGTGATTGCAGAAGAACTCAAGGGGAATGTAATCGACCTTGAAGGGCGGGAGTTAGTCGCCGTGGAACTCGGTCACACCGACACGGACTACACCACCTGCCTGCATGTTCCTTCGATCGGGCTCGTGGTCGCCGGCGATGCCGCCTACAACGACGTTCACCTTTATCTTGCCGAGTCGAACGCCGAAAAGCGGAGGGAATGGATTGCCGCACTGGACAAGATCGAGTCACTCAAGCCACGAGCGGTCGTCGCTTCTCATAAGCGGCCGGAGAGGGCCGACGATCCCAGAATCATCGAGGAGACGCGGCAGTATATCCGTGATTTCGATCGGCTGGTGGCAACAACAAAAACCGCGCAAGAGCTTTACGACAAGATGCTGCAACTCTATCCGAATCGAGTTAATCCCGGCTGGGCCTTGTGGAGTTCGGCCCGGGCGGTTAAGCCCTAAAGTAAATGCCCGCCTCTCAGCCAAAGGAATCCGCACTATGCCGATGATTGATGTTCATGCCGCTGCTGGGACTTTCTCTGACAAGCACAAGCTCGCTCAAGACCTGGCCAACGCTGTCATGCGGTGGGAGAAGGTCCCGCCGATCAATCTCTTCAAGAACAATACAGCTGCATTTATTCACGAACTGCCGGCGGAATCGATTTCCAACGCGGCCGGGCAGAGCAACTACGTGCGCGTACAAGTGCTCACGCCCGTGGGGGTATTGGACCGCGAAAAACAGCTCGGAGTCGTAAAGGAACTCACTGACCTTGTTGCGATTGCCGCCAAGGATCCCAGC
Organism: Candidatus Sulfotelmatobacter sp.; assembly: GCA_030037515.1. Lineage (GTDB taxonomy): Bacteria > Acidobacteriota > Terriglobia > Terriglobales > Acidobacteriaceae > Sulfotelmatobacter. Next base: position 2,116 of record JASHRE010000637.1, on the reverse strand, counting down.
CTATCGAACCGGACCTGGGTTCTTATCACGGAATCGCCGGACGGCGGTTGGGGAATCGCCGGCCATGCAAACACGAGTGCCGACATCGTAGCGGCCGCACGCGCAGAGCTGGCAAAGCAGGGTCACTAAAAGGCGCCAATGGTCGTGGATCGCATAGCGTCTGCCACAAGCTAAGGAGAAGCCCTATGACAAACACCTCCAACACTTCACACGAGCAGGATGGCGCGCCCGTGACAGTAACTCGCCGAACGTTTATCGGCGCGGCCGCTGCATTTTCCGGCGTCGCCTTCACGCCACTGGTCGCCGCTCTTGACAGTGAACCCCCCGCTGAACAACTGCGAACCGAAGAAATAAAGAAGGAGAAAATCCGAAGGGCGATGTTGGCTGGTCCGTCGTCAGTGACTGCAGACGCTACGGTCGCGGAAATGGATCATCAGGGAAACTTGATGGTTCTTCGTCCTGGTAAGAACGAATGGGTTTGTGTGCCGGGTGACCAGAACATCATCGGAAGTGCCGATATGGCCATCGATCCAATCGCGATGATCTGGTGGAAGGATCTTTTCGCGAGGAAGCCCAAGCCTAGCAATCCCTCGCCCGGCCTCACATACATGCTGAACGGGGCTACGCAGAGAAGCTTCACCGATCCATTCGATACGACGAGCCCTCCTATTCCGATCGGTCCGCATTGGATGATTCTTTGGCCCTTCGACCCGAAGGCCGCGGGTCTTTCGACTGTCATGCGTGATGCGGGAACGATGGTGATGTTCGCCGGCACGCCCTACCAGCACCTGCATATCTGTGGTTCGCCTTGGGAAGGGAACGAATACCGTCCTGGAGATCGCGGCATATGGACAATGAGATATGAGCGGCCCTGAGAATCGTCACATCGCCTTCGCACGCGGCATGAGCCTTGGTTCAAACACAAACGCTAGGTCACAAAAAAGGGGAACAATGCGATGTCGAGTGTGATGACTGCCAGTAACGTAACCGCTCCGACGCAATTTCTTCAGACCAAGAAGGAAAAATATGCGTATCGCCGCTTTGGGAGCAGTTCAGCGTTGCCCTTGTTGTGTCTTCAACACTTTACCGGAACGCTCGACAATTGGGATCCTGCAGTCACCGATCCGCTCGCTGTCGATCATGACATCATCCTCTTCGACAATGCCGGAGTAGGCGGATCGACCGGCAAAGTGCCGACGACCATGTCCGGGATGGCGGAACATGTCTTCGCCTTCCTCGATGCGCTCAGGATTGAGACTTGTGATGTTCTCGGGTTTTCCCTCGGCGGTGTTATCGCACAGCAGATGGCGCTAGATAATTCCAAAGTGTTTCGCAAGATAATTCTTGTCGGAACTGCGCCACGCGGCGGTGAAGATATCATGCACCTCGACAAGCCGAGCCTGGCGAAGCCCATCCATGACCCTTCGCTCAAGGGATACGAAGTTCTGCAGAAGATTTTCTTTGCACCGACCGAGACCAGCCAGGCAGCGGGCAAGGAATTCATCAGACGCCTCATGCAACGTCAGGAAGATCGCGATCCGGTCTCCGGACCGCAGGTTGCCCAAGCACAGATGGCGGCATTCGGCGAATGGGAGAAATACTCAGGTACTCGATTCGCAGATTTGAAGAGGATTCAGCAACCGACGCTTGTCGTCAACGGAGTCCACGATGAGATGATCCCTGTCACAAACTCCTACTGGTTGAGCGAGAACTTGCCGAATGCTGTTCTATTGACCTACCCTGACGCGGGCCACGGATCGCTTTTCCAATGGCACGATTCGTTCACGCGCCAGGCAGCCGCATTTCTGGCCTCGGACTCACCCTACGCGCCGTACTAGACGAATGTTCAACTTGAGAACCTCTGAAACTGAAGATAGCCCCATGTCGGATGTTAAGCAGTATAGACTTCGGGATGGGGCTGGCGATCAGCGTGAGCGGTGTCAAGGGAAGGCCAAGTCTGGCCAGTCTCATTTTGAGGTTTGCTACGCGTACAGCCCTAGGCTGCTGCTACCGCGACAAGGAAGAGGGCTGCTCGATTATCGCGGATCAAAAGACGTCATTCCTGAACGGGAACCGGCAGAAATGACGCTCCGCTAGAAAACAGTCAATTTCTAGA
>JASHRE010000636.1 GCA_030037515.1 Candidatus Sulfotelmatobacter sp. | reverse complement strand
TGCTCCGCTCACCGCGGGTCTCCTCCAGCCCTTTGCCGGCGATCGCAAACTCACCCCCGACAAACGTTGTCAACTTGACCGACTCTATCAACGGGTCACCGACGATCTGGACACTCTTTTATCCGCAGTGGGTCTCAAGGTCGCTGCTTGACGAATCCAACCAGAACAAAATTCTCGTTTCGAGGTGCATAATGACTAAGAACCGGACGTGATAGTTTCCCGTCATCCGGTTCAAGCGTTTCGAACGCCTCGTGGGAGGAGACGCGTTCTGATGCGCAGTGCTGAGCAGGTTTGGATGTACCTTTTCTTGCGAGACCGTCCAACTTCTCTTTAGCGTCCTCAATTTCTCGAACAACGAGACGCCCTTCCGCGAGCAGCCGTTCGGTCTCAGCGCGCAACCTTTCGATCATGGTGGAAGTGATCGCAGTGCCTGTGAAATCTGATTTAACGTCAACGTCTGCCTGAGGCGATTTTGATTCATTTTGTTCCGGTCATAATTGAGTCATCTGATCGAGATTGGCGCGCATGGCCGCCAGACGATTACGTCCGCGTGGCGAGCCGGTCGCTACCTTTTCGAGGCTTTGCACCCATTCCGGAAGACTCATCTTTTGACGGAAGCCCTTGAGATAGGGATAGATCTTTGCGAACTGAAAATACATCTCCTGGCAGGTGTCGTATACCAAGGATTCGCTTAGCGTTCCATGTAGCACGAAAGCACAAACCATGTCCCAGTATCCGTAAACCTGGAGAACAAATCCGCTTTTCTTGCCGCCCTTGGTGACGATGGAGACAAGTTCGTCGTCGGACTTGGGGAGAAAGGGACCGCCGACGAAACTGCGAGCCTCGCGCATGACGGTTTCGCGACGGAGTTCATACAACCGCAGAATCAATTCGATTTGCTTGGATGTTGCCCTTTTTCCTTTCATGCGACCTGTACTTGGCATATTCGCTTTATCCGTTACGTGCTTTTACGCGAGCCCATTCGTTCCGCGTAAACGTAGCATTTGCCTCAGAATCCCGGTCGTGGGGAATATGAGAGCAATCAAGAATTAACGTCAACTAACATCACCTTCCGAGTAGCCGACAATCCGCGAAGCGGACTGCGGACCCTGGGATTATCTCTGTAGCTGATTCCATCATCCGCCCAAGCAAGTTTAGTTGTACCGAATTCCGAGCCGATTTGTCGACCCTGATCCGTGACCCGCATCGCTATTGTGCCGACATGATGGCCGCCTGATGCAGAGCGCGAACGCTTTCTTCATCGGCCGGACTGAGCGGGCTTGTCTCGAGGCGGATATCAACTTTCTTCAATGTTCCGGTGAATTTACTGGGAGGAGCGTAGTCTGCGCTAACTGGCGAACCAGTATCCATGCCGACATCAAAGGTCTCGTCGGCGGAGAAACGGGCTGGGACAGTCTTTTCGACCCGGCCTTCTCCAACCTTCTTATCGTTGACAAATAGCGAGACCATCCCGCCCTTGCCAATTCCGCCGCCGTCATACTTGAAATCGACGCGAATCGTTGCCGGTCCTGGAGACAACTTAGCGCCAGCAACTTTGTCGCGCTTCTCGTTAAACCAGTTGTATTCGTAAACTGGCTTGCCAGCTTTGACGTATAGCGCATAACCGCCAGCAACTCCTCCGGCTGCTACCAAGACTCCTTCCGCCCCTTGCTGGGGAACCTCGATGTGGGCAGTAATCGTGTGGGATTTATTCTTGATGTTGGGCGATGAACTTTCTGGGACACGGACAGCGCCGGGATAGAAAGTGAAGTCCGTCCGGCCTTCAATCAAGCTCGGTCGCAGATTGGGGTCAGCCCGTTCGATGAATCGGTCATCAAGGGGCAAAACATTGTACTTCGCGGCTTCAACCCAGAACATGTCCTGGAGGTCCCGCAGCTTCTCAGGATATTTGGCCGAAAGGTCCGTGTACTCGCTGAAATCATCGTCAACCTTGTAGAGTTCCCAAGTATCTTGACCGAAGTCTGCCGATCCTATGTTCTGCCAGGGCAGGCGTCCATGGCGGCATGCGGCGATCCATCCGTCGTGATAAAGCGCGCGGTTGCCGAACATCTCAAAATACTGTGTGTGCCTTTGTTCCGGTGCGTTTGCATTGTCGAAGCTGTACATCATGCTGATGCCTTCGATTGGCTTCTGGGCAACACCGTTCACCATATAGGGCTCGGGAATATTCGCAGCTTCGAGGATGGTGGGCACAATATCAATGACGTGATGGAACTGCGTGCGCACTCCTCCTCTATCCTTGATTTTCTCCGGCCAGTGAATGACGAGCGGATTGCGCGTGCCGCCGAAATGCGACGCCACCTGCTTGCCCCACTGAAAGGGCGTGTTCATGGCCCACGCCCAGCCAACCGGAAAATGGTTGTAGCTGGTGGGACCACCGATTTCGTCGATGCGCTTGACGATCACTGACGGGTCTTCGGGCACTCCGCCAAGGGACATCATCTCGTTGAATGCCCCGTTGAGAGTTCCTTCCATGGAGGCACCGTTGTCCCCAATCTCCCAAAACACTAGAGTGTTGTCGAACTGGCCGACTTCCTCCACGGCGTCTAGGACGCGCCCGACTTCGTAGTCGGTTTGCGCAGTGTAGGCGGCAAAGGTTTCCATCAACCGGGCAGCAACTTTCTTCAGGTCAGGGGTGAGGGAATCATAAGCCGGAATTTCCACGGGCCGCGGCGTCAGTTTGGTGTCCCGGGGAATCACGCCCAAGTTTTTCTGCCGTTCGAAAGTTTCTTCCCGATACTTGTCCCATCCCTGATCGAACTTTCCTTTAAATTTCTCAACCCATTCTTTTGGGACCTGATGAGGAGCGTGCGTTGCGCCGGGGGCATAGTAGATGAAGAAAGGCCGATCAGGAGTGACTGCTTTTTGCATGTGGATATATTGAATCGCCTTGTCCGCCAGCGCGGTATTAAGGGTGTAGTTGCCGTCGCGGCCCGGCGGCACCTCCATCTCGATGGGAATAGTATCGGCATAAAGGGGCGGCTGCCATTGGTTTGACTCACCTCCAATGAAACCATAGAAGTGATCGAAGCCCTGCAAGCTAGGCCACCGGTCAAAGGGACCGGAAATGCTGGTCTCCCAATCGGCGATATTGTGGTTCTTACCAAAAAATGCCGTGCTGTAACCGTTCTGCCGAACGATCTCCGCAACCATGGTCGTGCTCTTGGGAATCTGTCCGCTGTAGCCGGGGAAGGCATCGCCGAGTTCTGTGATCGTCCCTGTGGCCGCGGAGTGATGATTTCTGCCCGTCAGCAGGGCTGCACGCGACGGTGAGCAGAGCGCGGTAGTGTGAAAGCGCGTATAGCGCAAGCCGTTCTTGGCGATGCGATCGAGGTTGGGCGTCGGGACCTGTCCGCCAAACGTACCCCACTGTCCGAATCCGCAGTCGTCGATTAGGATGATCAGAACGTTCGGTGCGCCCTCGGGTGCCTGAACCACGGGGATTTTGTCTGGCTTGGAATCCTTATGGGTGCGCCCTATGACTCCATTGAACTTCGGGTCGGGTTTGGGCAGTACGTCTTGGGTTTCTCGTCGCTCGTCTCTCATAATCTGAACTCCTTTTGCTCGGATGTTAAGCAGCAGCATCGGCTCGGCACGTCTGTAAATTGCATAGGCCCCGATCACCCTATGAAAAGAACGATAGAAATCGCAGAAGAACATCCGCCACTGGCAATCTTGCCGTAGTCTGTGAGTGTCAATTTTTCGTTTCGCAAGAAGTGGACGGAGGGTTCCGCTCAGCACTCTGACCCACCGGTGTGACGTTGCGGCTTGTCGCGGATTGGGTAGTATTTGACCATGCCACGCGGGGTCTGTGCCCCATTGTGAGCGGCACGACTAGGAACCGCATATCACCGTGCATCGAAGGGTTTGAAGGCTTGAGCATTGACGATTCGATGGGGGAGATTGCAGGCTTCCACCTGCTTAGAATGAAACTTCGAGACCAGCGATCGCTCCCCTCTGGGTCAGATCGAGGCCAATTCGATTCGTCTTGGCATGAATGTTGAGGCGGGAACTTAGCTGGTAGCCTCCCTGGAAATTGAGATGCCGATTCACACTTATCCCGAGCGTCCCATGTGACGAGAGGAAGTTGCCATAGCCGAAAAAGTACAGGCCATAAAGGTTGCCGTCCACAAACACTCGATTGGAATGAGTCAAGTAGACACGACCCTCAGGGCCGAGAACCGGCAGCGGCGCACGCAACACTGAAGAAGAGTATTTGGCGGCGTAGGATACACCATTTGCAATCTGTGCTGCGGTTTGCAGAGTCCCGCTTATATAAAGCAGGTTCAATTGCGCGGCTATGCCCAAATGCCATCGCCTTCGGCGAACGATGTCGTACTGGTAACCCGGCGTGAAGAAATAGGTCTGCAACCGGGCGTGCGCGCTTAACCCAATGTTGAAGGTTTGCCCTTCGAACGTGATGGTTCGACCGAGCACAAACCCTTTGCTTTGGTTGACGGGAATAGCACCGACGTAAATATGATTCTTATGAGTGAACTTCCAGTCGATTCTTCCGACTCCAGTGCTGTAGGAATTGAAGTGCACTTCGCTTTGAAAATCAAGCAGCCCACGTGAGCCTGTGCCATGAAAGCTTCCCGAAGGCTGCGAATAGAACCAGAAACCGTCCAAGCGAATTGTGTGGGCATCGAGATCTTCTTTGTCCTGTGCGCGCAAGTTGACTACGGACAAGAGAGGCAGGAATAGCAGCAGAACCAGGTTCTGAGGCCTTAAAGGCAATTGCACACTTCGGAACGAGTAAATCACACAAAGGCTAGGGTGACCTGCCTCCCAGCCACCGTGAACTGTTAAAAGTAACAGGCTGCTCAGAGAAGCGCGCCTGCTTTGGCAAGACCCCATGTCTCACCCGACATTGATGATGGTTCGTCTACTTGCGCGTCTACGGCTCAGGGGCCGGCCACCTACGCCGGAAGAGCTGGAAGCGCTAGCCGCCCTTGCCTTCCATCCACCTACAAGAAAAGCTCGAGAAGGAGGCCCAATTGATTCAACTTTTGATTAGGACTCTTTTCGGTGTTGTTCTGGTGCTCGTAGTAAGGTTCGATCTGAGCGCGCTTCAGGATCGGAAACGAGCATCCTGTGTACAGCGCAGTTGTGCTCCATTTCTGATATTTGCTTTCGTAGA
>JASHRE010000635.1 GCA_030037515.1 Candidatus Sulfotelmatobacter sp. | reverse complement strand
GAGCGGGATTCGTGAGCATTTACGGTATCTGCACAATTTGGGGGTGACCACGCTCTGGCTTACACCGGTGTGGAAGAACACGGATTCCGATTATCACGGATATCACGTCGTCGATTTTTATGCGCTCGATCCGCACATGGGAACGATGGCCGAGTATAAGGAACTGGTGCAGGATGCGCACAAACTCGGCATGAAGGTGCTGATCGATTATGTGGCCAATCACACCGGGCCGAACCATCCCTGGGCCAACGATCCTCCCACTCCAACATGGTTTCATGGATCGCCGATGCATCATCTGGAACCATCGTACTCGTTCGCGGGGCTAGTCGATCCGCATGCGCCGCCGCGCGAATATCGCAACACGCTGGAAGGATGGTTCGCCGGAAGATTGCCCGACCTGAATCCGGACGACCCGCTGCTTGCCACCTATCTGGCTCAGAACGCGATGTGGTGGACGGAAATGGCTGGACTCGACGGGCTCCGCCTGGATACGTTTCCGTATTCGTCGCGCGAATTCTGGAGAGGCTGGCACCGGGACTTACACAACGTATATCCCCAGATCAACGATGTGGGCGAGGTTGCGGACCCCGATCCGACGATCACTTCTTTCTACGAAGGCAAACAATTCGACGGCATCGACACGGGGCTCGCCACCGTATTCGATTTCCCGCTGTGCAAGGCGCTTCGCGACGTGGTGATTCACGGCGCGCCCCTGCAGGAGCTGGTTGACGTTCTGCGCCAAGACCATTTGTATCGGAATCCGGAAATGCTGGTGACCTTCCTGGGCAATCATGACCAGCGGCGGTTTGTGAGTGAAAAAGGAAGCAGTGTGGCGAAATTGAAGGCCGCGTTCTCATTGTTGCTAACCCTGCGAGGCGTTCCGCAGATTTATTCCGGGGATGAGATCGCGATGCCGGGCGGCAACGATCCCGATAACCGGCACGATTTCCCCGGCGGATTTCCTGGAGACGCACAAAACGCGTTTACTCTAGCCGGCCGTACGCCGGAGCAGCAGGACGTTTTCGGGTACGTGCAAGCGCTTCTCGGGCTTCGCCGAGAACATCCCGCGCTGCGCATCGGCCAGCAGTGGCATGTCGGATGGGACGAAACTTACTATTCGTTTGTGCGTGAGTCGCCGGAAGAAAAGCTGCTAATCGTCTACAACAACGCCGCCAGTCCGCGGGCGCTGGAAATTCCGATTGGAGACACCCCGCTTGACGGCGTGCGTCGTCTGACGACCGTCTTTGGAAGCAGTTCTCCGCAACTGGCGAAGGGCACGCTGCATATGTCAATCTTGGCGCAGAGCCTTGCCGTTTTTCGAGTCGAATAGACGATCCGAACCCAGAAGGACAGGAAGGCAGACGAAGCTTAAAATCAGAGCTTTGGCGGGTTCGTGCTTCTTCGTTTCTTTGTTCTTCAGCGAAATTGGGACACCCCGCGCCGGGTATGACAATTCCCTGCATTCCGCTTACAATGGCGGAGGAGTTTTCCTCGTCAGGATTGTCGGCGGTTCCCTTCCCTACACACTCTGCTGCTGGGCGAGAACGGCCGGAGATTGCGCGAAGAAGTTGAGACGGGTGCGCGTCCACTCGAATTCAAGATGCGATTCCATTGGCTCGGCAGGACCGGTGTCTGCGCGCTAACATGTTTGTGTCTTTCTATTGGCGCAACGGCGACATCGCCAATCGACGTAAAGGCTCTAGCCGCTGCCGTCGATGCTCATTACAACGGGCTCGGATCGCTTGAGGCTAACTTCACCGAGGTTTATCGCGGGGCGGGGATGGATCGGACCGAGTCCGGTACCCTATGGTTGAAAAAACCTGGCAAGATGCGCTGGGAGTATCGTTCTCCGATAGAGAAGCTGTTTATCTCAGACGGGAAAGTTGTCTGGTTTTACGTTCCAGCCGACCGACAAGCGCGAAAACAGCCCGCAAAAAAGCTGGAAGACTTGCGGTCGCCACTTGCCTTTTTGCTTGGTAAAACCAAGCTGGAGAAGGAGTTACGAGGGTTATCGCTAGCTCCAGATGTGGCTCCAGTTGAACCCGGAGATGTGGTTTTGCGCGGTGCGCCGCAGGGCATTTCTGATCAGATCAGCGAGGTTTTGTTGGAAATCACCCCGGACCATGAAATCCGGCAAATAAGTTTGCAGGATGTGGATGGATCGACGACCAAATATCGCTTTAGTGATCAGAAGGCTGATGTAGCGGTGGCGAACGCGCGGTTTGAGTTTCAGCCGCCAGCTGGCACTGAGGTCGTGGAAGGCCTCGAACCGTGAGTGCGACGTATGTGTCTGATTTAGAACTGATTCGTTCCGAGCACTTGGAAGAGTATCGGCGGAGTTACCCCGTGGCCAGCGGGCTCGCGGGTGGGGCGAAAGCTTAAAATGGTGAATCGCAGACCGTCGGCATCTGAAGAACAAAACCAAGCGAGCAATTAGCACCGACAAATGGCGGAGTATGTAGTCAAAATCGCGGACGAACGCGGCCGAATCCAGCAGCACATCGAGCAAGGATATTCGGAAGCGGAGGTGCGGGACCGTTTCACTCAGCAGGGCTACCTGGTTTACTGGGTCAAGCCCCAGGGGGTGTTGAGTGGCGGCCTGAAACGCCGCCGGCGGAAAATCAAGCAAGCGACCTTTCTGGTTTTTAACCAGCAGTTTCTCACCCTCGTTCGTGCCGGGCTGCCCATTCTGAACGCGCTCGAACTACTGATCAAGCGTCAGAAAGATGCGCTGCTGAAGCAGGTTCTGGAGAACGTGCGCGATCGGGTCAAAGGCGGCGAACTGCTCTCCGATGCGTTTGCCGCGCAGGGAGTGGTTCCCAAGATTTATACCACCACGCTGCTGGCGGGCGAAAAAAGCGGAGCGATTGACGAAGTTTTGACGCGCTACATCAATTTTCAGCGTATGGCGCTGTCGTTTCGGAAGAAGTTGTTTGTGTCGCTGATTTACCCCACGCTGCTGGTGACGGTTGTGCTGATTATGGTGACGTTCCTGTTCACCTACGTCGTGCCGAAATTCGCGGAACTGTTCAACAGCCTGGGTGCAAAGCTGCCGGCGATCACCGTCTTCATGCTGGCAGTTGGGCAGCATGCCCAGAAATACGCTCCCTTTGTGTTGGTGGGGCTGGTGGTTGCGGCGTTCGTTTTGTGGCGCTGGAAGGATACGGATCGGGGTGGCGATCAGGTCGACCGCATGATTCTCGGCACACCGCTGCTCGGTGAGATTCGGCTGAAGCATCAAGTGGCGAGCTTCTCGCGCATGCTTTCCACTCTGCTGCAGGGCGGTTTGCCGCTAGTGCCGGCGATGGAAACTGCCGGTTCTTCGATGAGCAGCCGGCGCATCTTAAAGGGCGTCAATCGCGCCAGCATCCGCGTGCGCGAAGGACAAGGGTTGGCATCGAGCCTGGAGGAACAGCGGATTTTTCCCGAGCTCGCGGTGGAGATGGTCGAAGTGGGCGAGTCGACGGGCGCCTTGCCCGCGATGCTGAACTCGGTCGCCGAGTTTTACGAAGAAGATGTGCAGACGGCATTGGGCGCAGCCATGGCGCTGATTGAACCGCTGATCCTGATGATCATGGCAGTGTTCGTAGGAGGCGTGCTGATCTCGCTGTATTTGCCGATCTTCACGCTGGGAGTACAGTAAGGCGGATGTGCGCCAGACACGCGATTGAGGCGTCGCCCGCGACGGCTCGCGGGGCGCGCCCAGATCCTTGGCGGGACAAAAACCGTCTGGCTCGGGATGACAAAGAGTGGAAGTGAGTGGCGATGGTGGATAAGAAATCAGTTTTCGTGAATGGCGGTAACGGGGGTAATGTGGCGACGGCCACGGGCAATCCTGTGAGCGATATGGAACGAGCCCAGGACATCGCGCACCGCTATCGCTGTCAGTTCATTGATCTGACCAATTACGAATTGCATCACGAGCTGTTCAAGAAAATCTCGCCCGATCTGATGTTCCGCTACAAATTCGTTCCGCTTGAAGAGACCGGCGACGGCCGGCTCGCCATCGCCATTGCCGATCCCAGCCAGCTGATGATGATCGACGAGATCAGTCTGCTGCTGCAGAAGCGCATCCTCACCAAAGTCGCGACGCTGAAGCAAATCGACGACATCCTCAAGAAAACCGAGCAGTCGCAGCGGGTGCTGGAAGAAGCCAGCGAAGGCTTCACCATTATTCGCGAAGATGAGGCGACCGGCGCGGAAGAAACGCTGACGATCGACAAGCTTACGGCGGCCGGCGATACAAGCCCGATCATCCGTCTGGTCGATACCACCATTTTCACG
>JASHRE010000069.1 GCA_030037515.1 Candidatus Sulfotelmatobacter sp. | reverse complement strand
GATCTGGGTCGACGCGGACGACTATTCCATCGTGCGAATCGAGCGACGCCCTGCCAAGAATCCGTCTTTCTGGACGCGCAGCGTTCACTTCGTGCACATCTGTCGGAAAGTCGGCCCCTTCTGGCTTGCTGCGTCTACTCATTCAGTCAGCGAAATTCGCATCTATCGGTTCTGCCGAGACGACGATCGAAAGCTCCGATTACGTCACCCAGATTGCAGCGGATCGAATCGGTGATGCGAGTCCACAGGCAGCGCGGGGGGCAAGGAGAGAATCTTCCGACTCCTTGCCCTTCAGATTCTTAGATGGTCGCAGTGCGAGATCTAAGGCTTCAACAGAGACTCCCCGTAAGCTATCGGGATGGCGAAATTCGATCCGCCAAAGTCACGCACCATGGCAAAGTTAATCCCGATAACGTTGCCCTCGCTACTGAAAAGAGGCCCACCTGACCCACCAGAGGTCGTTTGCGCGTCGTAGATGATTTTGTCGGGAAGGACATCGCCGATGTGGCCTTGCGTGACAACCGGACGGATCAAGTGCCGTCGGGCGAGCTCTTCCATTACCTGCTTCGGATCACCTTTGGTGCTAATGGCGATGGATTGCAACGTCTCCTCGCCGATGCGGGCAAGGATTGCATTCAGGCCCGTGGGATATTCGAGAAGGACGACCGGGCCGCCGCTAACAGCGGAGCGATGACCTGAGGCAAGGACGACTTTTTTAAGTTTCGGTTCTGAGATACTGCCCTTGAGAACCGCTACGTCCGCCTCCGAAGAAATTTTCTCTGTAGTCACGGCAACGCCGTGGCTCATGCCAGGAAAATAGGCGGTCATCTCCACGAGCATCGGTTCAACACCCTCGTTCGTCATTTCCTTTAAATCTTCGTTGTTCCACCAAGGCTCCGCGACATGATGATTGGTGAGGATTTGTCCATTGTCGGAGACAAGAAATCCGGTGCCGAAAACATCGAGGTGTACTGCAGGACCGGTACCGGTCGCGCTCAGGAGCGGGTTGTCGTGCTCGTCCGTCACCGGTTCGCCTGTGCTTGTTAGGCCGACGTAGTGCAATGGCAATCCCGTAATGCGATCGTGGAAGCCAACGACAACATGTATGAGACAAACGCTCGGCTCGTAGGACTCGATAATGGTCTGTGCGACTTTGCCCTCTGTCTCAACCCGCTGTAAGCGTTCTTGCACCTCGCTTAACTGCCTTTGGAGTGCAGAGATGTTTTCGGCCTTGCTGCTTGCGATCTGCGACTTCAGCTCCTGACTCTGCTTCTGAAGTTGAAGTTTTTCCGAATCGCTCCGCGGCGAGGGATTGTTGTGCATCTCTTCCATAGCCTGACGCGAACGGTCCATCAATTTCTGTTGCGTGAGCACTCCAGTCTGCAGTTTCGTAATCGCTGCATAAACACGGGTATTCTGTTGCTGAGTGCGGCGATAAAAAATCAGAAAGGCCACACCGGCGACAAACAATACGGCAACGACCAACATTGCGCCCACTCGAAGCGTCCGCCGCTCCTCATCGACCACCGTCACCACCTGCTGGGCCACAACTCGATTCTGTTCGACGGCGGTCGCCTGCTGCCGGAGGTTCTCAATAGTATGCTTGTCTCGCAGTTGCCAGCGCACGCGCGATAATAGTTCGTGCGGATCGAAGGGCAAAGACAGGACATCATCGGCTCCCAAGTCCAGGCCGCGAGTGCGCTGCGCCGACCCTCCGGGAGACAGCATCAGCACACGAATGTTCTGGGTCTGCGCAGACCCCTTGATTTCCGACAGAAGATCGCAACAATCCAACTGGGGAGGATCGGCGCCCAATACCACTACGTCGGGTCTGAAACCGAGAACAGACTTGATTCCTTCGCCGCAGTCTGTCGAAACCTCGTAACCGGCATCCGCCAGCACACTGACGATGCTTCTCCTGAAGGCATCACCGGACTCCACGACCAACACTCTTTCGTTATTGGATTTTTCCATGCCTCTTCACATCTGAGATGGTTTCAGACGTTCGCGGGATTCATCGATCCAGCTTCTGAGACAGGCTTTCAGTGCGGGAAGAAAAAGACCCCCTCGCGGCATGGCTCTCGGTTGTCGAAAACGATCGGGCCCGACGATGCCAGAACCGCGCACCACTCAAGCGACCTGACGCAACGCCACACGGGGAAAATCAACATCAATGTCGAAGGCTATGGCGCGATAGACTTCGCCCATTCCGCCTGCGCCCAGTTGAGATTGAATTTCGTAGGGACCAAGTTCTGCACCCGAGGTGAGGGCATTCGGGGCGTCATTATCGGATGCCGTTTGGTGCGGTCCGCCCGTCCAACTTCACTGATGAATCGTCGGCGAACACGAAACTGAGGATGCGTTCCGATCATTTCTGTATTGCCCTGGTCCGGCGCTGTGCAACTTGTCAGGGAAGATCCACATCCAGCGCGTAGATATCCTGGGTACTCGCGTCGCGCACAAAAAGCCGCGAGTCATCCGGGGCCTGGCCGCCCCACGATCCCCAAGTCCCCAAAAAGCGCCCCAGGCTGCTCAGACTGAATAGGTCCTCGGGCCGGTTTTCTCCAACCTTGACGCGGTAGCACTGGGGATTTTCCGAAGCGAAACTGTCGTAGTAAATGTAACGACTGTCGGATGACCAGTAGGGATAATTGATGTTGTCGATTCCCTCGATCAGCCACACCGACCACGTTTGGGTGCGGAAATCATAGAGCATGAGTTGATGAGATCCCTCGGCGCGGGTCGCCGACAAATACCGGCCATCGGGGGACCAGCGGGGCGAGAACAGCCCCTTTGAGCCGGGAAACGTAGACACCTGACGGGTCTTCATGTCCAACAGCTGAATATCGATGGTTCCCGTGTTGAGCGAGGAAATGCGTCCGAAGGCGAGATGGGCCCCGTCGGGGGACCAGGTAACATCAATTTCACCGACGTTTTCCGGTAACAGCTCTTCTGGCGAACCACCCTGCGCGGAGACCAGAAAGATCTTCCAAGGCTTTCCCGCCTGAGCTGAGATGTAGGCGATTTGCGTTCCGTCCGGCGACCAACTCGGAAGCGCGGTGGCTGCGGGCGGATAGGTCAACTGCAGCCGATCGCTGCCCTCCACGCGGCTGCGCCACAGCGTACCGTCGGGAATCGTGGTGTATGCCGCCCACTTGCCGTCGCGCGAAAAGGCCACGTCGGTAGCGGATATTCCCCCCAGGAAAGGGAGAAATTGCTTGGCCGCCGCATCGTAGCGGACGAGCTCTGCGCGCGGCTGAATGCCTTGCACAAACAGCTTGTGGCCATCGAGGTCCGGCAGAACCGTGGAGTACAAAATCGGTCCGGTCGTCAGTTGAGTGGGCGGCGCGGAGGTCTTTCGGAAAATGCTGGTGGCATCGGCGACAGCAAAAGTATTATAGGTTTGCGCGGTCCCGCTTTCGAAAACATAGTAGCGGCCGTCCTGCGTCCATCGCCCGCAGCACTCGCGGGGAGGAGCATGCCATCCCTTCAGCAGTTGATGCAGATTGGATCCGTCGCTGCGCACCTCCCACAATGAATTGGTATTGGCCTGGTCATGCACCGAGAAGCGAATGCGCCTTCCATCAGGAGAAAAACCGGCGTCGAACGGGGAGGCAGGCACCGACACGAGACGGTGTGGGCGACTTCCGTCGGCGTTCGCCAGGTAGAAATCGGAAGCCTTAATGAACAGGATCTGCCGCCCGTCAGGCGACCAGGTCGGATCCCGGCCCACGATGTCACCGACACGGCGAGGCGACCCCGCAGGCAACGGTACAATCCACAATGGCGTTTCCCGGCTCCCCGTGCTTTCCGTTGTGCTGACCAGCAATTGAGAGTGATCGGCGGAGATGTCGTTGATCCGCATATTCTTGATCGGCGACGCGATGGATAAGCTCTCGCCGCCGGTCGTGGAAACCTGCTCCAGTACCATACCCTCCGGACGCCACTGTGTGACATAGATGCGCGGGCCATCGGTGAGCATATTGCCCATGGGAAAGCCATCGTGCGTAATCTGCGTAATGCCAGTGACCTTAGGCGTGCTTGCGGGAATAAAAAACCAGAGGAGGGTCGCCGCAGCAGCCGGCCCTGCCACGGCCGCCGCAATCCAACCGCCAACGCGACTTGGGCTTTACCGGAGGCGTTGCAGCCGCCACCGCAACACTGACTTTGCCCGAGGTGCTGTCGCGCTTCAGCCCCTTCAGGTCCGCGCGAATTTCCGCCGCACTCTGGTAACGGATCTCGCGATCTCTTTCCAGGGCCTTGCGAATAATGCGTCCCAGTTCCGGCGGAAGATCCGGTTTGAACAGGGTAAGCGGCGCGGGTTCCTTGTGGAGCATGGAATCGAAAATTGCGGCCGCGGTGTCTCCGCGGAAGGGCAGCGTTCCGGTCGCCATTTCGTAAAGCACCGTGCCGAAAGAAAACACGTCGGTGCGGGCGTCGAGGTCCTTGCCCAAAGCCTGCTCCGGAGACATGTAGGC
>JASHRE010000634.1 GCA_030037515.1 Candidatus Sulfotelmatobacter sp. | reverse complement strand
CCTGCACCTTCTTATAGGTTGCCAGTAGGCCTTCGCGATTGACGTTGTCGAGAACTTGGCGGACAAGATCGGGTCGCAGCCGGGCCTTTTGCACCATCGAAGCCTGCGCCGTTTCCACCGAACTACGCTCCGTTCCTGGGCTGATCAGCGAAAAAGCGTTGCGAATCAGGACGTGTCCCGCACGAAGTTGCGGTGCTGGCAAATCGTCAACCGTGATTTCACCAGTTTTCTGATATTGGATGATTTGTAGCAATCACGAATCCTTTCCTGTTGGAGCCGTACCTAAGGCCGGTTCTCGAAAAAGCGATCCAATCCCACGCTCTCGCTCAAATTTGCTGCAGCGAAGAAGCAGCCGCGGCCGTTTCCTGGGGCGCAGATTCCGATCCGGAGGGTTTATCGATACCTCCACTAAAAAATTCCTCGAGAGCGCAAATCGCGACTGCCGTGCTCTCCCGTCCCCCGACGGAGATTCGAACATGCCCGACGCCATCAAATTGCGCCGTCCGGTCTCGCACAAAAATGTTGTGATTTTCCAGGCTCCTGATCAGACCCTTCGAATCGTCACATTGGAACAAGATGAAGTTGCTATCGGAGGAGTAGAACTTGATTCCGTACCGGTTGAAAAGCCGTTCGTATTCTGCCCTCGACTGGCGTACTTCTTCGACATAGCTGTGAACGTGAGTAAGATCTTTCAAAGCTGCCAGTGCACCGACCTTGGCGAAGCTGGTTACGCTTTTAGGGTTATTGGCGCGAGCCAGCACGCCCATGATCTGAGTCGGGGCCAACAAATATCCCAGACGCAGGCCCGCTAATCCGAAGGCTTTCGAAAACGACCGAGTCACCAACAGATGAGACGAGCGAGTCACCAAGCCGGCCGCCGTGATGCCGGAAAATTCGAAGTAGGCCTCATCGACAATAAGGATCGCTGACAGGCGCGTACAGCAGTCAAGCATTTGCTCAACCTTTTCCACGCCCAGCGTATACCCGATCGGATTATTGGGATTCACCAGATAGATCAGGCGAGGGGCATGTTGGCGGAGTATCTCGGAGAAGCCTTCCAGCGGGAAATCCGTTTCGCCCGTGTATTTGAACTTGATGACTTCTGCGCCGCGCTGTTCAACAACAGCCCGGAAGTTGTCATAGCTGGGAGTAACCATGACGACTTTGTCGCCGGGACGGACGAAGCACGTAGAGACGAGCTCCATGGCCAAATCGGAGCCATGCGTCAACAATACATTTTCGGGGGGTAACCCGGCATATTTGGAAAGAGCCGTGATCAATTCCCTGGAGGTTGCCTCGGGATACCAGTGAATTGAATGCGGATTTCGCAACAGGTCCTGCACCGCCCGCATTACGTTTGGGGAAGGGATGGTGTCGGCTTCGTTCCAATCTAGCTTGAACACTTCCTCGCCGCTGGATTCGATTTCCCATGCCCGCTGGGATGAGATCCGGTACTCTTCCCGCTCTTCGATAGAGCGAGTGCCCAGCTTGCGCACGATGGGCAAAGTCTTGCCATCTGAGTTGGTGACAAACCTGTCAGTGTATTCGATGTCGAGGCGAACCGACGAGCCTACGCGCTGCCTCATTTCCATTTCCAGTTTCTGGGTCAGCGAGAGCGAAGGTCGCTGCTCGGGCCGCAATGCCACTTTGGTCAAAATTTCCGTACGGCCGTATTGGATGATCTGAAATTTCAGGATCTCCGGGAATTCGCGGAACAGGGAATAGAAGTTGATGGAGGGAAGACGACGGCCGTCGTCCATGATGATGCACTCGTCTTTGCGCCCGACGATGGAATGAACCAGGGGCATATTGCGCCCGCAGGGACAGGCCCGCGGTGTGTCATAGAGCCGCACCACGTCGCCCGTCTCGTAGCGAATGAACGGCATGACTGGATTGTGGAAACTGGTCGTCACGAGACGGAACTCGTTGGGCGCCAACTCTTCGGAGGGAAGGAATTCCGCATATCCGTATTCCCAGTTGATATGCATGCCTTCGTGGGCTTGGCATTCGGTAATGATGACTGCCGGTTCGGTCATGCCGTACCAGTTGTACAGCTTTTTTCCAAAAGTGCGTTCGACACGATCACGCTCGTTGGGCAGCAAGGTCTCCGAAGCGGTGAAGATGCCGCGGAGAAAATCGAACTTCTCTCGCTCGGCGTATGCGAACTCGGCGAACACAGCAATAGAAGATGGATAAGCCTTGATAAACTCGGGGCGGAACTCAAGCAGTCGCTGCACGTACTCACTGCAGTTCGCCGGAGTCAAGTGGTAGGCCGAAAAATACATGGTGTTCTTCAGCTTGTCATATCGCCACAAAGCTTCGCCGGGCTTGGAAGGAACGTAGGTTCGCAGGGCAGCCATGCGCGCCCCAAACGAATAGCCTGTCCACGACCAGTGGCGGAACAGGCAGGCGTTATCGAACGCCATAAAATATTCGTTCAGGTGCATGGGCAGCGGTTCACCGGTTGATCCGCTCGTATGGGTCAGAACGCTGACGGTTTCAAAGCGATGATCGACGATGTCATTCAGATTTTTTCGAACATCGGCCTTGGTAAGCACGGGCAAAACTGAAATGTCAGCTCGGGAGTGAAAATCTATGCGAGGGTTGAATCCGGCTTTGCGAAACTGCTCGCGGTAATAGGGACTGCCCTCGGCTGC
>JASHRE010000633.1 GCA_030037515.1 Candidatus Sulfotelmatobacter sp. | reverse complement strand
AGGTGATTTGATTGGCAGCGCCAATCCAAGCGCGCAGGGCGGAGACTGCCGTCCGTTGGAGTCCGCTTTCCCTAACGCTGCTATAAGCCGCGTCTCTGACCGATAAACATCGCGTACAATCTCCCGTTGCTTAATCCCGGTTCGCGATTCGCATCATTCATGACAAAACTGAGATCCTCTGTTCTGCCGCTCTTTTTTTTCGCGATTCTTTTCTCCTGCACCTCTTTTTCTCAGACCTCGCCCTGGACCCAGCAGAAGGCCAACGATTGGTATGCGCGTCAACCGTGGCTCGTCGGCAGCAATTTCATTCCGAAAGATGCGATCAACGAGTTGGAAATGTGGCAGCAAGAGACATTCGATCCCGCCGAGATCGACAAAGAACTGGGCTGGGCCGAAGCGTTGGGCATGAATACCATGCGCGTTTTTCTGCACGATCTGCTCTGGCAGCAGGATGCGCCGGGCTTTCGGAAGCGCGTCGACCAATTCTTAACTATCGCGTCGCGGCATCACATCCGCCCGGTTTTCGTGCTGTTCGATTCCTGCTGGGATCCGCTGCCGCATCTCGGTCCGCAGCATCCTCCGATTCCAGGCGTGCACAACTCGGGATGGGTGCAAAGCCCAGGAGCGAAGGCGTTGGCCGATCCTGCGCAGTACCCGCGCCTCAAGCAATATGTACAGGGAGTGGTCGGAGCGTTTGCGAAAGACGACCGCATCCTGGCCTGGGATGTTTGGAACGAGCCCGGATCGGACACGACGGGCAGCTATCCGCTGACAGAAATGAAGATGGAAGACAAGGTCGCGCGCGTGACAGCGCTTTTGCCGGAGGCATTCGAATGGGCGCGCCAAGCGAATCCCACCCAACCGCTGACCAGTGGAGTGTACGAAGTGGATACTTCGGCCGACGAAAACGCGCTCGAAGTAATCGAGAAGATCCAGGTGCGCGAATCCGACATCATCACCTTTCATAACTACAGCTGGCCCGAGTCATTCAAGGCGGAGGTGGAATGGCTGCGCCGATTTCATCGGCCCATCCTCTGCACGGAATTCATGGCGCGCTCGGTCGGTAGCACATTCGATACGATTCTGCCGATTGCGAAGCAGGAGCACGTAGGTGCGATCAACTGGGGATTCGTGGCGGGCAGAACGCAGACGTATTATCCGTGGGAGTCGTGGCGGCATCCCTACATTCTCGATCAGCCCCCGGTCTGGTTCCATGAAGTGCTCTACGGGGACGGCCGTCCGTACCGGAAAGCCGAAGTTGATCTGATTCGCGAGCTCACCGGAACGAAGTGAATGTGCAACCTTGTAGCCGAGCATGACTTCAACCTCGGCGCTGATAGACACCTCTCAGTGCAGGAGCCGCAGCACAGCCTCCTCGACTCGCCTGCAGGCAGCTGTGCGGGGATCGATCAGATCGTAATGGCCTGTGCCCGCGATTTCGACCAGCTGTACATTTTCTTTTGTCAAGCCCGAAGGTTTCTTCTTGGCGGCAACGTAATCCCGGCTGAAGTCGCGCGGAACTTCGTCATCGGCCGACCCGTGAAATAAAAACTGCGGCACATCGACGGATAGTTGCATGGGATCGGCTTCGCGGTAGAGCTTTGGCACTTCATTCGGCGGCCCACCCAGGAACTCGACGACGGCGTCGTTGCTGAGGTGAAGGTCATAGGCGCGCCGCAAATCCAGGACTCCGGCAAGCGAGATGACTGCGCTCACGCGCGGCTCACGCGCAGCCAGACAGAGAGCAAGCTGGCCACCGGCGGAGTGGCCCATGATCACGATTCTTCCTGCGTCGATGTTGTGTGGTTCCGCGTGCGCCACAAGAAGCTCGTAGGCAGAACAGATATCGGCGAACGTACCCGGCCAGCCCCCGCCAGGATTGCCGACGCGGCGGTACTCAAGGTTCGCGGTCACGATTCCGCGCTTCGTCAATGCGAAACAAAGGTGTGCGGCATGAGCGAGATCGTAACGAGCGCGCCAAAATCCCCCGTGGATGTTGATCACAAGTGGTGATACACGTTTCGACCCAATCGCCATAGGCAGTCGCAAATCGAGGAACTGATTGGGATCGGAGCCGTACTTGATCCGGCGGTCGGCTGTCGGAGACGGCAAAGTCAGGATGTCGTCGGACATGCGCGCCTTATTCTAATTTCAGGGGCTCGCGATCGCCGCAAATGGGCGCCGGATACGCGGTATGGACTGGCCATTGCGCGACTCCCCACACAAAATGACGCAATTTATACACTTCTTTACAATCCGGGGGCGTTGGTTTGCGAGCCGACCGCATTTGGTCTGAATGCTGCTTTTCCTTCTTTCTTGCCAGGGTGTCTCCGACGTTACTCTGGCTGCGCAGCTTTTGCGCCCGGAATACAACTTTCCACTGTGTTTCTGCGATCCAATAAAGACTGGTTCAGTGTAAGCTTAACGACGAGCAACACCCATTCTGCCGGGGGTATGTATGCGCGTGTCGAAGTGGTCTTTGCCCGCTCTGTTGGGGACCATCGTTCTTTCCATTCCAAGCTTCTCCGCCACGCCCGACCGCATTTCGGGCGTTATCGATCCCAGCCATGGGGTTGCGCTTCAAAAAAGTCTGCATCCGAAAGCGCAGCCGAAGTATGACAAGGGGCCAGTTGAGGCGTCATTCCAACTGAACTCGATCATGTTGCTGCTGACTCCTTCGCCAACCGAGCAGAAAGCGCTGGACCAGCTTGTCGCCGAGCAACAGGATCCGAAATCCGCGAATTATCACAAGTGGCTGACCCCTTCTCAGTATGCGCAGCGCTTTGGGCTAAGTGCCAACGATCTCGCCAAAATCACCGCTTGGCTCCAGTCGCAGGGATTCACGATTCAGACGATAGGGGCGGGACATAATCGCCTGGTCTTCAGCGGAACCGCGGGAAGCGTCCAGAGCGCTTTCAAGGCAGAAATTCATCGCTACAGCGTGGGTGGCGAGGAACACTTTGCAAACTCGACGCCGATCATGATCCCGGCCGCGCTTAACGGAATCGTGGCGGGAATCGTCGGCGTGAACGATTTCCGCATGCATTCAGCGAGTCGCTTGCGCATGGGATCAAGCGTACGAGCGCACTCCAACTACTACGGGGGAACCTCCACTGAAACCGCTCTCGTGAACTTTCTTGCGCCGGCTGACATAGCCACCATTTATGACATCCCCTCGAACCTGAATGGCTCGGGCCAGAGCCTTGCCATTATCGGCGAAACCGATGTCTTTTTGAACGACATCAACGATTTTCGCGAAGGATTTGGTTTGCCGCAGATAAGCTGCAGTGGTACGAACGCCACCACGAGTCTTATCACCGCTTGCAGCGATCCTCATTTCAAATATGTGTTGTATCTGCCGTCTGGTGCCACCGATCCCGGCAAGCCCGATTCAGTTCAGCAAGGCGATATCGGCGAAGCGGATCTCGATTTGGAATGGTCGGGCGGGGTCGCTCCCGACGCGCAGATCGTCTACATCAACGCTCCCGATCCTAGCGGCAACGGCGTTTATGACTCGTTGACCTATGCAATAGATACGAACCCCGTTCCAGCCCATGTCGTTAGTATGAGCTATGGACTTTGCGAGCAGGAAACCGTCAATTTGGAGACGACGTTGGAACAAGCAACCACCGAGGGAATCACCGTTGTAAATTCCGCGGGAGACAGTGGCGCGACGGCCTGCGACGACAGTCCTCCGGGCGGCAACAACGCGACTCCGCCGTTCGAAGGCGCAGAGAACGGGCTGGCCGTGAATTATCCTGCCAGCAGCATCTACGTGGTCGCCGCGGGCGGCACGGCAATTAGTCTCGCCGACGACTCTTTTCCCAACCCCGCGACGACTTACTGGACAACATCAAACGGCACAAGCGGGGCTGCGGGATACGGCGGGACAGCGAAAAGCTACATTCCAGAACTCGCTTGGAATGACGACGTCGAGTTTGCCCAGATATGCACGAGTGGGGACATCGGTGATCCTTCAGAGAATGGGTTTTGCTATCCTCCGGCGGGGACTCCTGCAGAGCCTGGGGTGTTGATCACCAAC
>JASHRE010000632.1 GCA_030037515.1 Candidatus Sulfotelmatobacter sp. | reverse complement strand
CCTCCTGAATTTCGCGAATGGAGGCCTGACCGCTTGTCCACAGGGTTTCCATGATTTGCAGTTCCAGTTTCGCCAATCGGGGTCCAGCCATTCCTTGTCTCCTATCGATGTATGCATAATTACTACATTTGTAGTTTTATCGTCAAGCCCTTTTTTGCTGGTGCGTATCCCACGGCGGCCCACTCCGGTACACTAGTGTGGCGAACTTCCATGAGCCCGGAATCCACAATCGCGGCACCACGTCTGCTCACCGATCAAGATCTCTATCTGTTCAATGAAGGCAGCAATTACCGCATTTACGACAAGGTGGGGGCGCATCTCGCCTCGCACAACGGACAATCCGGCGCGATTTTCAGCGTGTGGGCGCCGAACGCGCGATCGGTTTCCGTGGTGAGCAGCTTCAACGGATGGGATCCCAAGGCAAACGATCTGGAGCCACTCGCCTCTTCCGGTGTGTGGGAAGGTTTCATCCCCGGCGCGAATCAGGGCGCTCTGTACAAGTTTCACATCGAGTCGCAGCATCACGGCTACCGCATTGACAAAGCGGATCCGGTTGGATTCTGGAATGAAAAACCTCCGCGGACTGCCAGCGTCGTGTGGGATCTCCATTACGACTGGAATGATCATGAGTGGATGCGGACACGGGGCGGTCGCAATTCGCTGCGGGCGCCGCAGTCGATTTACGAAGTGCATATCGGTTCGTGGATGCGCGTGCCGGAAGAGCACAATCGTCCGTTGACCTATCGCGAGATGGCACCTCGGCTGGCCGAATATGTCAGCCAACTTGGATTCTCGCATGTGGAGTTTCTGCCGGTGATGGAGCATCCCTTCTACGGTTCGTGGGGATATCAGACCACCGGATACTTTGCGCCAACTGCGCGCTACGGCACGCCGCAGGATTTCATGTACCTGGTCGACTATCTGCACCGGCATGGCATTGGAGTCATTCTCGACTGGGTGCCTTCGCACTTCCCTTCCGATGGCCATGGTCTCGCCTATTTCGACGGCACGCACTTGTATGAACACGCCGACTCGCGCCAGGGATTTCATCCCGACTGGAAGACCCACATCTTTAATTACGGCCGCGCGGAGGTGCGTAGCTTCCTGATGTCGAGCGCGATGTTCTGGTTCGACAAATATCACGCCGATGGCCTGCGTGTGGATGCGGTCGCGTCGATGCTCTATCTGGATTATTCGCGCAAGCAGGGCGAGTGGATTCCCAACAAATACGGCGGGCGCGAGAATCTCGACGCGATCGACTTTTTGCGCAGATTCAATCAGGAGTCGTACAAGGAGCATCCGGATATTCAGACGGTTGCCGAAGAATCGACGGCGTGGCCCATGGTGTCGAAGCCGGTTTACGTCGGCGGCCTGGGCTTCGGCGAAAAGTGGGACATGGGCTGGATGCACGACACCCTGAAGTATTTTCAGAACGACCCCATTCATCGCAAGTATCACCACAATCTGCTGACCTTTCGCATGCTGTATTCGTGGCACGAAAATTTTGTGCTGCCGCTCTCCCATGATGAAGTCGTGCACGGCAAGGGATCATTGATCGGGAAAATGCCGGGCGACGAATGGCAGCGCTTTGCGAATCTGCGGCTGCTTTATGCCTACATGTATGCGCAGCCCGGCAAAAAGCTGCTGTTCATGGGCGGAGAATTCGGCCAGGTGCGCGAGTGGACGCACGATTCCAGTCTGGAGTGGCACGTTCTGCAGTACCCGGTACACCGCGGCGTGCAGGCCTGGATGGAGCAGCTGAACCGCTTTTATCGTCACGAACCAGCGATGCACGTACTCGATAACGATCCGGCAGGATTTGAGTGGGTCGACGTCAACGACAACGCCAACAGCACGATTTCCCTGCTGCGCAAGAGCGAAAATCCGCAGGATACGATTCTGGTGGTCTGCAACTTCACTCCGGTGCCGCGCACGGAATATCTCGTCGGCGTGCCTCATGGCGGGTACTGGCGCGAGCTGCTGAACAGCGACGCCCGCGAGTACGCTGGCAGCGGTATGGGAAATCTGGGCGGCGTGCATGCCGAACCCTTGTTGGTGCATGGCCGGCCGTATTCGCTGAAGCTGACCCTGCCCCCGCTGGGAGCGCTGTTTCTGAAAGCCGGCTGACGAAACCACGCCGGAATGTGCGTCACGCCTCCGGGCTCTTTCGAGGCGCTCGGCTCGGAGGCGCGTAAGAACCCTCACGCTGGCGTCCGTCCGCTTCTCAAACTGCACCTACAGTTTTCCCGTATGCAGCCTTGGCAAGGATTCATAACTGCCTCGATGCCAAGAAGGAGTTAACCGGACCAGGGATGAAGAACAGCATGCGAGCCCGGAGAGCTGGCGGAGTCTCTGGAAGGCACCAGGTTCATTTCGGGTTTCCCCATCGATTACGGCCCGATACTTCTGCGCCGGCCCTTGCAGATCCCGCCTCACGGCGGACACCCTGCCCGCCCATTAACCAAGGTGACTGCGGGCGGCACGGCAGGAAACTTGACCGCAGTGGCTTCAGGTTCGCTTTGGCTGTATCCAGCTTTCGCTTTCGTACCCGGTTGGACGTCTCCATACCTTCTGCTTTCTCCGGCCAGCGATCAATAACCCCGCCTTTGGATATAGCGCTGAGCGCCAGAGGGACTTCAACCCTCCTGAACGACATGCCCCCCCGCTATTCGTTTTTTGTTCGCCTCCACGTCGCGACTTGTGCTATACGTATAGCTCATGCGCAAAGCCCTGAATCATCTCAAAACCTGCGATCCGGTGCTGTGCGGGATTATCGAGCGGGTTGGCCCATTTCGGATGGAATACGGACCGCCAGAGTTCCACAGCCTCGCCGAGTCGATTCTCTATCAACAACTGAATGGCAGAGCCGCCGAGACGATCTTCAATCGCTTCACTGCAGTCGCGGGCGAGCCGCTGACGCCGCAAGGAATCCTCAAGCTGACCGACGAGCAAATGCGCAGCGTGGGATTGTCAAAACAGAAATCGAGCTACCTGCGCGATCTCGCGACCAAAACGGTTTCCGGACTGCTTGATTTTTCGCGTCTGGCGGAGATGGCGGACGACGAAGTCATCGCGCATCTCACGCAGGTGAAAGGCATCGGGGTGTGGACTGCGCAAATGTTTCTAATGTTCACGTTGCGCCGTCCCGATGTGCTGCCCACGGGCGATTACGGCGTGCAGGCTGCGATGAAAAAGCATTACCGCAAACGCAAGCTGCCCAAGCCGCAGGAAATGCAGAAGATCGCACAGAAATGGGCTCCCTATCGCAGCATTGCCTGCTGGTATTTGTGGCGCAGTCTAGACATCAAAACCCTTTAAGTTCCTGTCACAAAATAAATAGCTCAACCATTCAACCTAGATACAGCAGTCGTGTGCGGCAAGATCGTGTAATTCCAACCTCCGTGAAACGAATCTGGTCAGGGTCGGATCCTGATGCACGGTCTTCTTTCGCCCTCCCCCTGGGCGCCGAACCCGACCTGCGAGCCCGAACACCCGCGGTTTTTGCTTAAGTTCTCTTGCCCCAGTGCGAATGGCTCGCCGCGACACGCCCGTGGCCCAGGCAACGATCGACGGGCCGCCAAATCCCAGGGCGGCCGCTTCCGCCGCCGTTACCAACCGGGGCATAGGCTCTCGTTGACTGTCTGTAGTCAAGCTATTTGCCCCTCTGTGATGCCGGTGCGCTCTGTGGTTAAATGAATAGCGATGTCCGACCCGAAAATCCGCGTGCTGGTGGCCAAGCCCGGCCTTGACGGGCACGATCGCGGAGCTAAGGTCATTGCCCGTGCCCTGCGCGACGCAGGCATGGAAGTCATCTACACCGGCCTGCGCCAGACTCCTGAGATGATCGTCAACGCCGCTCTGCAGGAAGACGTGAAGGTCATTGGACTTTCCATTCTTTCGGGCGCTCATAACGCGATCGTCCCGCGAGTCATGGACCTGCTTCGCCAAAACAAAATGGACGACGTGTTGGTACTCGTCGGCGGCATCATCCCCGACCAGGATATCGACGGTCTCAAAAAGGCTGGCGTTGCCGCAATCTTCCAGCCCGGAACGGCCATGGACGAGATTGTGCAGTTTATCCGCACGAACGTGAAGCGGCCAAGCGTGCCGACGGTCGGCTGATGACTGGCATCGACGCGCAGCGCTTGCGTGAGACGCTCGCGGGCGTAATCGGTCCCGCGCCTTGGTATTGGGAAACGTTCCCATCCCTTCGCTCTCTTGCCGACCAGCACTTTGTCTGGACGCATCACGGTGAAACCGGGCCGATTGCGCATCTGGTTACGCTCCGGCTTGAACAAGACTCCGCCCTGGCGCGCCTGGCGCTGAATACTTATTGCCGTCCATTTCTTGTCCCGCCACATTTCGTCGGAATTTGGTGTCCCGAGGGCCGTAGCATCCGCGTAACCTGTTTCGATCCCGATCAGCTGAAGGCATTCGATCTGGCTGAGGTCGCAGGCTGGTTCAAACAATCGTCAGACCGGATTTATGCCGCGACCGCGCCCATCGCGGACTTCGAGATTGCGCTTTCGCTCGCGCCCGGAACGCACAAAATCGACGCGCCTGCAGAATTGCGTACTGTCGATGAGCTCATCGTTCCGACCAGCTATAAGGCGACTTCGAACGACGATCCGGCATTTGCGCTTTTCGTCTTGTATCTGCAAGCGGGGCTGGTCGAAGTCCTACCCCAGAGGTGGTTCACGCCAGCACAATATCAGGTGGGCAGACAATGGATCACGCGCGCTGCCCGCGATCCAGAATCGCACCGCATTTTCGGCGAGTGTTTTGGCGCGGGGACGTTTCTCCTAGAGGAAGACAGCTGCCGGCTGGGCGAGTGGATAACACGCACCCCCTGAGGGCTTCACGAAGATTTCCAGCCAAGCAGTTTTCGCAACGACTTCTCGATGCCGGGCACGACGTGCCAAATCGATGAACGACAAGGAGTCTCGATCCTCAGCCTCCAGTCAGAGGACGGCACCAATCGCCTTACGCAGGCCGTCGTGCGGGGCATGACAGAAACGCTCCGGCATCTCGCCGCTTCTCCGCGTCCACTGATCCTCACGGGCAACCATCGATTCTTCTCCGCCGGCGCAGATTTGAACCAGATCGCAGCGCTC